>JAYUWF010000319.1:0-11448 GCA_043753685.1 Herminiimonas sp. | reverse complement strand
TGCACCAGCAGGCCGCCGCCAACCCGCTTGAAATCGTGCAGGTTCAATCCTGTTCCGAGCGGGATTTCCAGCAGTCGCACATTCTGCTTGGCCGCCAGGACGCGCCGTGCGCCCTCCGAGAACGCCGGCGCAATCAGCACTTCGACGAATTGCTTGACGACGGCTTCGGCGGCATCCGCATCGAGTTCGTGATTGAAGGCGATGATGCCGCCGAAGGCCGAGGTCGGATCGGTCTGGAAGGCCTTGCTGTAGGCTTCCAGCGAGCTAGCGCCGACCGCCACGCCGCACGGATTGGCATGCTTGATGATGACGCAGGCCGATTCGTCGAAGGTCTTGACGCACTCCCACGCAGCGTCGGCGTCGGCAATGTTGTTGTACGAAAGCGCCTTTCCCTGCAACTGGGTGTAGTTCGCCAGCGCGCCCTCGGCAACCTTCAGATCGCGATAGAACGCAGCCGACTGGTGCGGATTTTCGCCGTAGCGCATTTCCTGCACTTTTTCAAAATGCAGGTTCAACGTGACCGGATAAGCGCTGCGCGTCGCATGCTGCTTGTCGTGCCCGAGCGAGGTGAAATAATTGGTGATCGAACCATCGTATTGCGCCGTGTGGGCGAACACTTTCTTGGCCAGGGTAAAACGCGTCTCGTAATCGACGTCGCCTTGCTGTGTCAGTTGCTGGAGCACGCCGTCGTAATCGGCCGGGTCGCACAACACGATCACATCCTTATGATTCTTGGCCGACGAACGCAGCATCGCCGGGCCGCCGATGTCGATGTTTTCGATCGCGTCTTCCAGAGTGCAATGTTCGCGCGCCACGGTTTGTGCGAACGGATACAGGTTGACCACCACCATGTCGATCGTCGGGATCGCATGCGTGGCCAGCGCCGCCGTATGTTCGGCGAAATCCCGGCGCGCCAGGATGCCGCCATGGATCTTCGGATGCAGGGTCTTGACCCGGCCATCCAGCATTTCCGGAAAGCCTGTGTAATCGGCCACTTCGGTGACCGCGATGCCGTTGTCGGCCAACAGCCTGGCCGTGCCGCCGGTCGACAGGAGCGCCACGCCCATGCCGGCGAGGGCACGTGCGAATTCAAGGACACCGGTTTTATCGGAAACGGAAATGAGAGCTTGTTTGATCATGATTGGAAGTCAACGGTTATCGCTGGTGCGGATTAAAAATGCGGAAGTCGACGCTTTGACGAAGGCGCCTGGATGCTGCATGGTCACACGGACAAACGGATCAGGCGAGAAAAAATCACTGTCCGAGAGGTCGCTGAAATGCGCTCTAAATCAATCCGTGCTGCTGCAGCTTCTTGCGCAGCGTATTGCGGTTGATGCCCAACATGTCGGCTGCATGCGACTGGTTGCCGCCGGCGCGCGCCATGACGGCCTCCAGGATCGGCTTTTCGACCGTAAAGACCACCATCTCGTAGACATTCGAGGGCTGTTGTTCACCAAGGTCCCGGAAATACTTTTCCAGGCTTTTTTTCACCACATCCTGAATGCTGTCTTTGCTCATGCTGGGCCGTTTGGAGGTCTTGTGTCGTGATTGCTGACGATCGTCCGAGCAGTCGAGAAACTGCTAGGCAGCCAGCGATATCGTGGCCGGTTGGTATTGTAACCGCTCGCCGAGACTGTACTGCGAATCAAAAAATTCGGCCACTGCTGCCAATTGCAGACTGCAATCCTCCAGCAGATTCATGCGCTGCCGGAAGTCTTCGCCCCCCGCCAGATCACGCACGTACCAGCCGATGTGCTTGCGCGCCGTGCGCACGCCGAGGAACTCGCCGTAGAACGCATAATGCGCCTGCAGGTGCGCATCCATCAACGCTTTGACTTCGGCCACGGTCGGTGCTGCCAGATGGCTGCCGGTGCGCAGGAAATGATCGATCTCGCGGCAGATCCAGGGGCGGCCCTGCGCTGCCCGCCCGATCATGACGGCGTCGGCCCCGGTTGCAGCCAGCACCATGCGGGCTTTTTCCGGCGTGGTGATGTCGCCATTGGCGACCACTGGAATGCCTGCCTGCGCCTTGACGGCGGCAATCGTTTCGTATTCTGCGTCGCCGCGATAGCCGTCGGCGCGGGTGCGCCCATGCAGGGTCAGCATGGCGATGCCGCTGGCTTCGGCAATGGCCGCAATGCGCGTCGCATTCTTGTGCGAGCGGTCCCATCCGGTGCGAAATTTCAGGGTCACCGGCACGGCGACGGCGGCCACCACCGCCTCCAGTATCCGCGCCACCAAGGCCTCGTCCTGCAGCAGCGCCGAACCGCACCAGGCGTTGCAGACCTTCTTGACCGGACAACCCATGTTGATGTCGATGATCTGGGCGCCATGGTCGACATTGAAGCGGGCACAATCGGCCAGCATCTGCGGATCGGCGCCGGCGATCTGCACCGCCTTCGGCTCCATCTCGCCATCGTGGTTGGTTCGCCGGCTCGATTTCTCGGTGGCCCACAGGCGCGGATTGGAGGCTGCCATTTCGGACACCGCATAGCCGGCGCCAAGTTCCTTGCACAATTGCCGGAATGGCCGGTCGGTGACGCCTGCCATCGGTGCGACGAACACGTTGTTGCGCAGGACGTGCGGGCCGATCCGTACCGGCGCAGGCGAATTGTCCGGGCGCGTCATCAGCGCGCGATCTCGTCGAGCGCAGCGGCGCGCAGATGATCGACATCGGCCCAACGCAGCACTTCCAGACGGCCGTCGGTCCAGCGCAACCGGTTGATGCTGGCATTCAGGATTTCGAAGTCGCGCGCCAGCTGCAGCGAAGTGCCGGTCGCGGCGCGATAGGCGCATTCGAGCACGCCACCGTGGGTAAACAACGCAATCTTGCGATGCACCGGATCGCTGCCGGCAACCAGGTCAGCAAGCCGGTCGATGGTCGACAGAGTACGTTCGGAAAATTCGCGCAACGTCTCGGCCACGTTGACACCGGCGGGATAGCGTACGTCGAGCTCGCGCGACTTCCACGCGGCATAGGCATCGGGGTGCCGGATCGACAGTTCCGCATACAGCAGTCCCTCGAAGCCGCCGAAGCAACGCTCGCGCAAGCCGGCATCGATACCGACCGGCAGCGTGCGTCCGGCGGCGACTGCCGCAGCGGTCTGGCTGGCGCGCTGCAGGTCGCTGGTGAAGATGGCATCGAATTGCTCGCCACGCAGGGCGCGGCCAAGGGCTGCGGCCTGCTGCAGCCCGGCGTCGTTCAAGCCGATGTCCAGATGGCCCTGCATGCGCTTCTCGGCATTCCAGGCAGTTTCCCCGTGACGGATCAACAGGATTTCAAGCATCGCAGGCGCCTTCACGCCAGGTGCACCCGGGCGAACTTGCGCTTGCCGACCTGGACCACGAACGATCCAGGGCCGACCCGCAATGCCTTGTCACTGACCACCGCGCCATCGACGCGCACGCCGCCCTGCTCCACCATGCGCAGTGCATCGGAACTCGAAGGACACAGGTTGGCCAGCTTGAGCAACTGGCCGATGCCCAGCGGTGCGCCCTCGAGATGCACTTCGGCGATCTCATCCGGAATCCCGCCTTTGGAACGATTGACGAAGTCGGCCAGCGCATCGGCGGCGGCCTGCTTCGAATGAAAGCGGGCGACGATTTCCTGCGCCAGCGCGACCTTGACGTCGCGTGGATTGCGGCCCTCGGCGACGGCCGCCTTTAATGCTGCGATCTGTGCCAGCGAACTGAACGACAGCAATTCGTAATAGCGCCACATCATGACGTCGGAAATGCTCATCACCTTGGCGAACATGGTGTTGGCCGGCTCGGTGATGCCGATCGTGTTGCCCTTCGATTTGGACATTTTTTCAACGCCGTCCAGACCTTCGAGCAGGGGCATGGTCAGGATGCACTGCGGCTCCTGCTGATAATCCTTTTGCAATTCGCGTCCGACCAGCAGGTTGAATTTCTGGTCGGTGCCGCCGAGTTCCAGGTCGGACCGCAAGGCCACCGAGTCATACCCCTGCATCAGGGGATACAGCAGCTCATGCACCGAAATGGGCGTGCCGGCCTTGAAGCGCTTGGTGAAATCTTCGCGCTCGAGAATGCGCGCCACCGTGTACTTGGCCGACAGTTCGATCATGCCGCGCGCGCCGAGCGGATCGGACCATTCTGAGTTGTAACGGATCTCGGTCTTTGCACCATCCAGCACCAGGCTGGCCTGGGTGAAATAGGTGCGGGCATTTTCTTCGATCTGCTCGCGCGTGAGCGGCGGGCGCGTGATGTTGCGCCCGGACGGGTCACCGATCATGGAGGTGAAATCGCCGATCAAAAAAATTACGGTGTGGCCCAGATCCTGCAACTGCCGCATCTTGTTCAGTACGACAGTGTGTCCGAGGTGCAAATCCGGTGCGGTGGGATCGAGTCCCAGCTTGATACGCAACGGCACGCCGGTTTTTTCGGCGCGCACCAGCTTGCGCACGAACTCTGCTTCGATCAGCAGCTCTTCGGCACCGCGCCTGGTGATGGCCAGCGCTTCCTGCACTGCGTCGGACAATGGCGCAGACAGAGGTACAGATGCGGCATCGGCCGGCACAGGGGTTTGTTTATGATCAGACAATTTCGACTCGATATTCAGTATAAAAACAGCAAGTAAGCGTTAAAAACGCGGTGAAATGGGGTGAAAAGCAGTGATAAAACGGGGAAACAGGCTAACTTGTGTTGGTATAATTTCCGCTTCTTTCAATCTTGCCCTGCCGCCAATAAAAGCAACACGAAAGAGTAGCAGACCAAAACGGTAAATTTTAACTTATTGCATGATCTCTACAGATAAAATCCACCCCCTCAAAACCATCAGTGCAGCGCTGGTGGGAGCATCGCGCAAGACGCGCATCATCTCGGTTTCTGCACTGGTCCTGGCTGCCCTCGCTTTCGGCGCCGCAGGCGTGGCGCCGATGGCGCCGGACGCCGCCAACCTGCCGGTACGTTCCGTCAGCGAAGCACTGGCCTTGCCCGACCTGGCCACGCAGATCAGCGCCCTGGAGCAGCGACCGCAACAATTCATCCGCGAAGAACGCGTGCGCCCCGGCGACACCCTGGCGGCGCTGCTGAACCGCCTCGGCGTGGACGACGGCGCCGCCGCCAGTTTCATCAAGTCCGACAACACTGCCCGCGCGGTCATGCAACTCTCGGTCGGCAAACGGGTGCAGGCACAGACCGATGCCGATGGCTCCCTGCAGTGGCTGACCGCGTCCATGGCCGACAGCTCCTCCGGAGGCTTGAAAAATGTGGTGATCCAGCGCGACGGCGAGCAATTCAAGGCAACCCAAAATGCCGCCGACCTGGAAAAACGGGTCGAAATGCATTCCGGCGTGATCCGCTCGTCCTTGTTTGCCGCGACCGATGCCGCGCAGCTGCCGGACAACGTCGCCAAGCAGATCGTCGACATGTTCGCCACCGATATCGATTTTGCCTCGGATCTGAAGCGCGGCGATCGCTTCAATGTGGTCTATGAAGCGTTTTATCAAAATGGCGAATTTGTCCGGGCCGGTCGCATCCTGGCCGGTGAATTCACCAACGCCGGCAGCACCTACCGCTCGGTCTGGTTCGACGACCCGAACACGCGCGACGGCGGCGGTTACTACAGCTTCGATGGCAAGTCCCTGAAAAAGGCCTTCCTCAAGTCGCCGCTTGAATTCTCGCGTATCTCGTCGGGCTTTTCGATGCGCCTGCATCCGATCTCAGGCCACTGGAAGCGCCATGAAGGCGTCGACTTCGCCGCTGCGACCGGCACGCCGATTCGTGCCTCCGGCGACGGCGTGATCGACTTTGTCGGTGGCCAGAACGGATATGGCAACGTGGTCGTGGTCAAGCACTGGTCGAACTACACCACCGCTTATGCCCACATGAGCCGTTTCGCCAAGAACCTGCGCAAGGGAATGAAGGTCGCCCAGGGCGATGTCATCGGCTATGTCGGCACCACCGGCTGGTCGACCGGACCTCACCTGCATTACGAGTTCCGCATCAACAATCGTCCGCACGATCCGCTATCGGCCGATATACCGAATGCGCAACCACTGTCGGGCAATGAGCGTCAACGTTTTCAGGTCGTCGCCTCCGAGATGCTGCACCGGTTTGCATTGCTCACGCCTGCCGACCTGGATCTGAAGGTCGCTTCGCGCTGATGCCTGAGCCGCATTTGCCAGGGGCGCAGGATGGCCCCTGACATCCGTTGCGTCGTGCTTGCGTTGTGCTTGTATTGCCCCCTTGATTGCTCCTTAGTTGCTCCTTAGTTGCTCCTTAGTTGCTTCTGAGATGCCGTCGCAATGGGCTTAAATTGCTCCAGTTTCGGCAGCATCTGCCGCTAATGCTGCCCGGATCCGCCCCCTATGAAACGTTACATCGGCCTGATGTCCGGCACCAGCCTCGACGGCATCGACGGCGTGTTGACGGCTGCGCCGCAGGACAGCCCCAGCCAGGATTTGCTGGCCGCCGCCTTCATTCCGTTCGACACCGACCTGCGCGCCGAGCTGATGGCCTTGCAAACCTGTGGCGCCGATGAAATCCATCGGGAGGCGCTGGCCGCCAATCGACTGGCGCGCCATTACGCCGAGTGCGTCCGGCAATTGCTGTCGATTGCCGATGTCGCTGCGGCCGGCGTCACCGCCATCGGCGTGCATGGGCAGACGATTCGCCATCGGCCTGAACTGGGCTATACCCGCCAGACCAATAATCCCGCGCTGCTGGCCGAATTGAGCGGCATCGATGTGATCGCCGACTTTCGCAGCCGCGACGTGGCGGCCGGTGGCCAGGGAGCACCGCTGGTGCCGGCCTTTCATCAAGCGTTGTTCGGGCAGGCCGGCGAAGTCCGGGTGGTGGTCAACATCGGCGGCATCACCAATCTGAGCATTCTGGACGGATCGCCGCAAGGTTATGTCACCGGCTTCGATACCGGCCCGGGCAACTTGCTGATGGACGCCTGGATCGGTCGCCATCGGCAGCTTGCCTACGATGCCGACGGCGCCTGGGCGGCGACTGGCACGGTCAGCCCCGGCCTGCTGGCCGACCTGCGCAGTGATCCGTTTTTCAGCCTGACACCGCCGAAAAGTACGGGCCGCGACCTGTTCGGCCAGGCCTGGCTCGATACGCTGCTGGCTTCCCGTGCCGTGCTGCGTCCGGTCGACGTGCAGGCAACGCTGGCGGCATTGACCGCCACAACCTTGGCCGATGCAATCGTCCGCTTCGCACCTACCGCCCGCAAGGTCTTCATTTGCGGCGGCGGCGCCCACAATGCTTACCTGGTGCGCATGATCGCCGCCGCGCTGCCTGGTCAGGGGCACGCTGCCACAGTGGCATCGACGGCGGTACTGGGCGTTTCACCCAATCACGTCGAAGCACTGGCCTTTGCGTGGCTGGCCGAGCGTTTCGTACAGAGGCAGCCGGGCAACCTTGCAGCGGTCACGGGCGCAGCAGGACCACGAATACTGGGCGCGTTGTATCCCGCCTGAATGGCTGAAACGGCACTTGCGCGGGGCGGGAATGACCTGTTCAGACCGGCGCAAATGGCTCACGCGGCCGAAGAGTTAGTAGTTCCGCAAGAAAAAAGGACGCGTCAGCGTCCTTTTTTCTCAGCACTGCAACGCTAGGCGTTGCAGGACTTGACTCGGCGGGTCACGCCGAGAACGACGATCCGCAACCGCAGGTCGTGGTGGCATTCGGATTCTTGATCACGAACTGCGCGCCTTCGAGGTCATCCTTGTAATCGATTTCCGCGCCGACCAGGTACTGGTAGCTCATTGAATCGATCAACAGCTGAACGCCGTTCTTGGTCATCGTGGTGTCATCTTCGTTGGTGATTTCATCGAAGGTGAAACCGTACTGAAAACCGGAGCAACCGCCACCCTGCACGAAGACCCGCAGCTTGAGGTCGGGATTGCCTTCTTCTTCAATCAATTGCGCCACTTTCGAGGCAGCACTGTCGGTAAAGACGATCGGTGCGGGCATTTCAGTTACTGCATTCATGTCGAACTCCTGCTGGATGATTATCAGCGCAACCACGCGGCAAATGCCGTTGCGGTCGGACTGCAATAAAGGATTATAGACCGCGATCGGTCTTCACGTCTTGGAGGACGCCAGTTTCAGCACCGGCTCGGCCACATCGTCGGGCGTCAGCCTGCCGGCAACCACGGCGCCACCGTGCATTTCCAGAGCCTTGTAGGTAACATCTCCAGTGATGCGGGCTTTCGGCTGTAATTCAAGCAGTTCCGAGGAATAAACTGCGCCGACGATCTCGCCGTTGACCACCAGGTGCGCACCGCGCACCTCGCCCTCGACGCGCGCGTTTTCGGAAATCACCAGCATGCTGTCCGGACCGGGTTCGGCGACGACATTGCCGAACACACGTCCGTCGATGCGCAGACCGCCCTTGAAGTGAACGTCGCCATTGACGCGCGTTGAGGTGCCGATGAGACTTTCGATCGTACTCTTGGTTTTTTGGCCAAACATCAGGATGCCCTTTCAGGAATGGTCGTTTGCTGCGCCCGAATTTGTCCTTTTTCAAGGATCCGGGCTTGCACCGACTTCAGTTCTGCGCCGTCCGGCAAGGTCAGCAAACCGTCGAGCCGCTGGTAGCGCTTGAATTCGAGATGGAATTTCTCCGCCGCCGCAGGCTCCGGTGTTCCGGGCTGCGGGAAAATCATGATAGCACTTTTGCCTGCCTGCAATACCGTCACGGCGAGTTGCAGGCTACCGTTGAAGTCGCGATCACCTTTTCCGCCCTGCATCACCAATACCCGGTACCGTAACTGGTTGGCGCCGGCCATGTCGGCCTTCAGCCGGCGAATCGAGATACCGCCGCCAGACTTATCAGCCGGCAACAGGCTCTCGAAAAATGCCAGATCTTCTTTCAGCTTGCTGTTTTCGGTCTCCAGGATCTTCACCTGGGCGGCCAGCTGGCGCTGGGCCGAGCGCTCGATGTTGAGCTGGCTTTCGGCCGAATTGACCGTGCTGGAGTACTGGTCGCGCTCGGCGCTGAGTTTCGCGACTTCATTCTTGATGGTGGCCAGCTGGGCCGGGTTGACGGGAGCCGGCCCGCCCGTCAGTCGCCGTCCCAGGTCAAAACTGCCCAACGCTACGGCGGCCACGCACAGCAGGACTGCAATTCCGAGCAATAGCCGGGTCCGCGGGGAGAGTTGACGTCGGATCGTCAGTTGTGGCGCGGCCGACCAGCGGCGCGCCCACAGCCCCAGCTTGCGCGGTTTGACGGCAGGTTTCGGAGCGGTCATCGGCTTACGGGCATCAAGGCAGCAATGGAACCTGGCGCAAGCCAGCATCTTCGGCAAGTCCGAACATCAGGTTCATGCATTGGACGCCCTGGCCGGCCGCGCCCTTGACCAGATTGTCTTCCACCACGAGTATCACCAACAAATCTCCGCCACCGGGGCGATGCACGGCGATGCGCAAGGTGTTCGAGCCGCGCACCGACCGGGTCTCGGGATGACTGCCGGCCGGCATGACGTCGACGAAGCGCTCGCCCTCGTAATACTGTGCATACAGCGCCTGAAAATCGACGCCGCGTGATTCCGGCAGGATCGTCGCATACAGAGTCGAGTGGATACCGCGAATCATCGGCACCAGGTGCGGCACGAAGGTCAAACCGATCGGGCGACCGGCAATGGCTTGCAAGCCCTGCACGGTTTCCGGCAGATGTCGATGTCCTTTGACGCCATATGCCTTGAAATTATCCGCAGCTTCGGCCATGAGCGATCCGACTTCGGCCTTGCGTCCAGCGCCGGAAACGCCGGACTTGCAATCGGCAATCAGCGAGGATTCGAGCACCATCGGCTTGCCTTGCCCCAGCAACGGCGCGAAGCCCAGTTGCATCGAGGTCGGGTAACAACCCGGCAAGCCGATCAGGCGTGCCGTCTTGATTGCTTCACGGTTGACTTCCGGAAGGCCGTACACCGCCTCTTCAAGCAACGCTACGGCGCCATGCGGCATGCCGTACCATTTCTCGAACATTGCCGTGTCCTTGATCCGGAAGTCGGCCGCCAGGTCGATCACCTTCACGCCAGCAGCCAGCAGGGCCGGCGCCTGCGCCATCGCCACACCGTGCGGCGTGGCGAAAAAGACGACGTCGCACTGGTCCAGCCGGGCGTTCTCAGGTGCTGAAAATTTCAGCGACACATGGCCGCGCAACGACGGAAACATGTCGGCCACGGGCATGCCGTCTTCCTTGCGCGATGTAATGACGCTCAACTCGACGTCTGGATGCGGCGCCAGCAGACGCAACAGTTCGACGCCTGTATAACCCGTACCGCCAACAATGCCTACCTTGATCATGTGGTTCTCCTTGCGAGGCACTCACCGAGTCGCAGTATCGCTCAGTGAGAATGAATTTGGGTGCCAAAGTACCGGCAACCTTGAAATCGGTGCAGCTTGTATTGCCGAAATAGCGGCCGCGTGTTGGAGCCGGACTGCTCCAGCATTGCCGGCATCGATTGATGCCGGATCTCCGCGTGGGTGGCGAACAGACCGCCAATTTCACGGGCCGGCAAAATAAAAAGCCGCCTGGCGCGAACCGGGCGGCTTTTCGATGCTCTGAAAACGCGAGTTAGCGCTTGGAGAATTGCTTCGCGCGACGAGCCTTGCGCAAACCGACTTTCTTACGCTCGACTTCACGTGCATCGCGGGTGACGAAACCGGCTTTTGCCAGTTCCGGCTTCAACGTTGCATCGTAGTCGATCAAGGCACGTGTAATGCCGTGGCGAACTGCGCCAGCCTGGCCGGACTCGCCGCCGCCGTTGACGTTGACCATGATATCGAAACGCTCGACGTTGTTGGTCAGTACCAGCGGTTGGCTGATTACCATCAGACCGGTTTCGCGCGAAAAATACTCGTTCGCAGGCTTGCCGTTGACGACGATCTGGCCGGATCCGACCTTGATGAACACGCGCGCCACAGCACTTTTGCGACGGCCGGTTCCGTAATTGTAGTTACCGATCATGTCGATTCCTTAGAGGTCAAGTACTTGGGGTTGTTGCGCGATGTGCGGATGGGTCGCTTCTGCGTAGACCTTGAGCTTCTTGATCATGGCGTAGCCGAGCGGACCCTTGGGCAGCATGCCCTTGACCGCTTTTTCCAGTGCGCGGCCTGGAAAACGCTGCTGCATCTTCAGGAAATTGGTCTCGTAGATGCCGCCCGGATAACCGGTGTGGCGGTAGTAAGTGCGGTCGGTTGCCTTGCTGCCGGTCACGCGCAGTTTGCCGGCATTGACGACGATGATGAAGTCGCCCGTATCGACGTGCGGAGTAAATTCGGGTTTATGCTTGCCGCGCAGTCGGCGTGCCACTTCGCTGGCAACACGTCCGAGGACTTTGTCCGTCGCGTCAATCACGAACCACTCGCGCTTGACCTCATGGTCCTTAGCGGAAAAGGTTTTTTGCATGATGACTTCCTAATGGGAATAACTCGCTCAAATAGTGGCGGTTCCACTTCGTATCGCGG
>JAYUWF010000318.1:0-11466 GCA_043753685.1 Herminiimonas sp. | reverse complement strand
CGGCGATCCGCGCACGGCGTTCGACGATCCGCGCTATGCGCACCTGGCGCCGGCGCAGATCCCATTGACCGAATGCCTGAAGGACACGGTCGAACGGGTCATGCCGGCCTGGGAAGAGTCGATCGTACCGGCCATCCGGGCCGGCAAGCGCATCATCATTTCCGCCCATGGCAACAGCCTGCGCGCACTGATCAAGTCGTTGGACGGCATCAGCGACGCCGATATCGTCGGCCTGAACATTCCGAATGGCCAGCCGCTGGTGTATGAACTCGATGCCGAGCTGAAACCGATCCGCCATTACTACCTGGGCGACGCCAGCGCCATCGACGCTGCCCTGAAAGCCGTCGCGAGCCAGGGCAAGGCAAAGTAATCGACATCGTTGCCACAGCAGCGACTGCACTCTCGCAGCGCATCGCGGTAATGTCGTCGAAACCGGTTGCCTGGCGACGGCTGGCCGCTGCGTTCCTGGGCGGCGCTATCGCCGCACTCGTGCTGTCCGGGGCCGCCGCGGCGCCGGCGGCGGGGCGCGACAGCGAACGCAACCGGCAAAAACGCGGCGCCGAAGAACAGCGCGCGCAATTGCAGCAAAAGCTGACTGCACTGAAGCAATCGATCGACCGTAACGAAACCGAAAAACAGCGTGCCGCCGATTCCCTGGCGCAATCCGAAGCAGCGATTTCCGAAGCCAATCGCAGTCTGGCCGATCTGGCGGCCGAACAGGGCCAGACCGAAAAACGCCTGGCCGACCTGACGCGCCAATTGCGCGAACTGCAGGCAGCGTTGGCGCTGCGCCAGAAGCAATTGTCGACGGTCTTGCGCGAGCAATACGTCTCAGGCAACGAAGACCGCATCCAGCTGCTGCTGTCGGGCGACGACCCGAGCCGCATCAACCGCGCCCTGCAGTACATGGGATATGTCTCGAAGGCACAGGGCAAGCTGATCGAGAGCATGCGGATCAGCCTGGCCGCGATCGAACGGAACCAGGCCGAGGCCACCGAAGCAGCCGCTGACCTCAACGACATCGCCACCGAATCGCAGCAACAGAAACGCGTGCTTGAACAGCAAAAGACCCAGCGCGCGCAATTACTGGCCCAGTACGCCAGCCGCTTGGCCAGTCAGCGCGCCGAAGTGGGTCGCTTGCAAAAGGATGAATCGCGCCTCGGCGGCCTGGTCGAACAACTCGGAAAATTGATCGAAGCACAACAAAAAGCCGAGCAGATCGCCCGGGCTGAACGCGAACGTGTTGCAAAAGCGGAACTCGCAGCGCGTGAAAAGCGCCGCCAGCAAGCTGCCCTGGCGCGGCGCGAAGCGAGTGGATCGATCAAGACGCCAAGCGTTCGGGATAGTGCAAAAGACACTGGAACCGGCACGGCACGTAGTCAGATCAACAACCCCGACGCTATCGATGCGGATGAGCCGCCGGCCGTGAATGCCACAAAAGTTATCGCTCGGAATGAACCGCCTTCGGAATCGAGTGCCCAAGGAGTAACATCATTGCAGCCATTCGCGAGCTTGAAGGGTCGCCTGCGGTGGCCGCTCAAGGGCGATCTGATGGCCCGTTTCGGGGCGCGCCGCGAGGATGGTCCGAGTTGGAAGGGATTGTTCATCCGTGCTGCCGAGGGCAGCGAGGTGCATGCCGTGGCCGGCGGCCGGGTGGTTTTTGCCGAATGGTTGCGCGGCTTCGGCAACTTGATCATCGTTGATCACGGCACCCAGTACATGACGATCTACGGCAACAACCAGGCGGTGCTGAAACACGCCGGCGACAGCGTGGCGGCCGGCGACGTCATTGCGAGCGCCGGCAACACCGGCGGCAATGCGCAATCGGGTTTATACTTTGAAATGCGTTTTCAAGGGCGTGCGTTCGACCCGCTCGGGTGGGTAACCGGGCTGGCAACTTCTAGGTGACAAATCAAAGATGAGCATCAAACTCAAGAACATCGGTCTGATCGGCCTGGGCATGGTGGCCGGCATCGCCGGCTCGATGCAGTTCGAAGCGCTGGCGCAGAAAAACGCTGGTTCGCCCCTGCCGGTCGACGAGCTGCGTCAGCTGGCCGACGTCTTCGGCCTGATCAAATCGGATTACGTCGAGAATGTCGAAGACAAGAAGCTGCTGACCGAAGCGATCACCGGGATGGTGGCGTCGCTCGATCCGCACTCCGCCTACCTGGACAAGAAAGCCTTCAAGGAACTGCGTGAAGGCACGCAAGGCAAGTTCGTCGGCCTGGGCATCGAAGTGGGCATGGAAGACGGTTACGTCAAGGTCATCTCGCCAATCGAAGAGTCGCCCGCCTATCGCGCCGGCATCAAGGCCGGTGACTTGATCACCCGCCTGGATACAACGCCGGTCAAGGGCCTGACCCTGGACGAAGCCGTGAAAAAGATGCGCGGCGAACCGAACTCCAAGATCACGCTGACGATCGCCCGCAAGGATGAAGACAAGCCGATCGTGGTCACCATCGTGCGCCAGGAAATCCGCGTCCAGAGCGTGAAATCGAAAGTCATCGAACCGGGCTACGCCTGGGTACGCGTTTCGCAATTCCAGGAACCGACGGTCGACGACATGGCCAAGAAGATCGGCGCAATCTACGCGGCCGATCCTAACCTCAAGGGCCTGGTGCTCGACCTGCGCAACGATCCGGGCGGCGTGCTGCCGGGCGCGATCGGCGTGTCGGCCGCCTTCCTGCCGAAAGATGCGGTAATCGTCTCGACCAACGGCCAGTTGCCGGATTCGAAGGCGACGTTTTATGCGCGACGCGAATTCTATGGCACCCGCAGTGTCGGCGACCCGCTGGCGAAATTGCCGGAAGCCCTGAAAAAAGTGCCGATGGTGGTACTCGTCAATGCCGGTTCGGCATCGGCTTCCGAAATCGTCGCCGGCGCCCTGCAGGATTACAAGCGCGCCATCATCATGGGTTCGCAGACCTTCGGCAAGGGTTCGGTCCAGACCATTCGCCAGCTCTCGGCCGATACCGCCGTCAAGCTGACCACGGCGCGTTACTACACGCCGAACGGCCGCTCGATACAGGCCAAGGGCATCGTGCCGGACATCATGGTCGATGAATATGCCGACGGCGATGGATTGAATGCGCTGCGCCTGCATGAAGCCGATCTGCAAAAGCACCTCTCCAACGACAAGGACAAGGATTTGACAGCCTCGACCCGGGTCAAGGTCGACGAGCTGGAAGAAGAGCAACGCCTGGTCGCGGCACAGAAGAAGCGCAAGCCGCTCGAATTCGGCAGCAAGGATGACTTCCAGCTGGCGCAGGCGATGAACAAGTTGAAGGGCTTGCCGGTCCAGGTGTCGAAGGTCAAGGAAGTCGTCAGCCGGGAAGAAAAGAAGGACGACGCCAGCGATGAAAAGGGTGGCGACAAGGGTAGCGACAAAACCGGTGACAAGAAGGACATCAAGAGGGACGGCGTGAAAAAATAGGTACGGCGTGCCGTCGCCCTGACACGGGCCGCAGCGATGCGGCCTTTTCCTTTGCTTGCCATTTCAGTCAATTCCCTGCCCAGTCGAAGCCAAATGAACGATCAACAGTTGCTGCGCTATTCGCGCCACATCCTGCTCGACGACATCGGCATCGAAGGCCAGCAACGCCTGCTCGACGCGCATGCGCTGATCATCGGCGCCGGCGGCCTGGGCTCGCCCGCAGCGCTGTACATGGCGTCGGCGGGTATCGGCACCATCACGCTGGTCGACGACGACGAGGTCGACCTGACCAACCTGCAGCGCCAGATCATGCATGCCACCGATCGCGTCGGCCAGCCGAAGGCGCTCTCCGGCAAAACGGCGCTGGCGCAGATCAATCCGGAAGTCGAGGTGGTCGCGCTGATCGAGAGGGCCGGCGGCGCGCGTCTTGCGCAACTGGTCGCCAGCGCCAGCGTGGTCCTCGACTGCACCGATAATTTCAAGACCCGGCACGCCATCAACCATGCCTGTGTCACGGCCAAGGTGCCGCTGGTGTCGGGCGCCGCGATTCGTTTCGATGGCCAGATCAGCGTCTTCGATGCACGCGACCCGGCATCGCCCTGCTATGCCTGCCTGTTCCCGCCAACGGCGCAGTTCGATGAAATCAATTGTGCGACCATGGGCGTGTTTGCGCCGCTGGTCGGCATCATCGGCGCGATGCAGGCGGCCGAAGCCCTGAAGCTGGTCGGCCACATCGGTGCTTCATTGGCCGGCCGGTTGCTGTTGTTCGACGGCCTGCACGCCGAGTGGAACAGCATCGCCATTGCGCGCGATCCCGGCTGCAGCGTCTGCGGCGCACACGCCTGAACCTGCGTCCGATCGTGCGATGCCAGGTCGTGCATCGATCGTCGAATGATGATTGAATGCGACTCCGAAGCCTGGCCCGACAGTTTCAAACCGACCTTCCATTTTCCTTAGGATCACCATCATGCTGCAACACTGGAATCACACGTGCCGCGCCTTCGCCCTTGTCACCGCGATCAGTTTCGTCGGGCCGGTGCTGGCCGCCCAAGGCCTGCCGAAGGGCATGACGCAACAGGCGTCGGTCGAAGGCATCACCGAATACCGCTTGCAGAACGGATTGAAAGTGCTCCTGTTTCCGGACGCGTCGAAGCCGACCGTGACCGTCAACGTCACCTACCTGGTCGGCTCACGTCATGAAAACTATGGCGAAACCGGCATGGCGCATTTGCTGGAACATCTGATGTTCAAGGGCGCGCCGAAGAATCCGCGCATCGACCAGCAATTCAACAACCGCGGCATGAAAGCCAACGGCACCACTTCGCTGGATCGCACCAATTACTACGAAACCTTCCAGGCCAGCGACGACAACCTGAAATGGGCGATCGACATGGAAGCCGACCGCATGGTCCATTCCTTCATCGCCAAGAAAGACCTGGATTCGGAAATGACGGTGGTGCGCAATGAATTCGAAAGCGGCGAAAATTCGCCCTTCGGCGTGCTGGTCAAGCGCATGCAGAGCATCGCCTACGACTGGCACAGCTATGGCAAGCCGACCATCGGCAACCGCAGCGATATCGAAAATGTCGCCATCGGCAATCTGCAGGCGTTCTATCGCACCTACTATCAGCCCGACAATGCGGTGCTGCTGGTGGCCGGCAAGTTCGATCCGGCCAAAACCCTGTCGATGATCAGCAGCGCCTTCGGATCGATTCCGAAGCCGAGCCGGACCCTGCCGGTCTTCTGGACGGTCGAGCCGACCCAGGATGGCGAGCGCGGTTTCAGCGTGCGCCGCAAGGGCGATGTAAAGATCGTCAGCGTCGCCTACAAGGTGCCGAGCGGCCTGCATCCGGACAGCGATGCAATGGCCTTCGCCTCTGAAATCCTGACCGACACGCCGAACGGCCGCCTGCACAAACTGCTGGTGGAAACCGGCAAGGCAGCCCAGGTCTTCGATTACGGCATGACCGGTTATGCGCCCGGGCTGCAGATGGTCGGCGTAGTGATCAAGAAGGATGACCCGATCGAGCCGGTGCAGGCTGCCCTGATCGGCGCGGTCGAAGGCTTCAGGACCAACCCGCCGACCAAGGATGAAATCGAGCGGGTCAAGCGCAACAACGCCAACCAGACCGAGAAGATGCTGAACGATCCGGAGCAGGTAGGCGTGTCGCTGTCGGAAGCGATTGCCCTAGGTGACTGGCGCCTGTTTTTCGAAGGCCGCGACGCCGCCCAGCGCGTGACCTCCGAGCAGGTCGCCGCTGCCGCCGGCCGCTACTTCCGGCGCGACAACCGCACCGTCGGCATCTTCCAGCCGGAAGACACGCTCATGCGCGCCGAGATTCCGGCGGCACCCACCGTGGCAGCGGTGCTGAAGGATTTCAAGCCGAAACAGGAACTGGCTGCGGCTGAAATCTTCGACCCTAGTCAGGACAACATCAACCGCCGCACCGCGCTGACGGCCATCGGCGGCCTGAAGGTGGCGCTGCTGCCGAAGAAGACCCGCGGCGAAACCGTGGCCGTGGCGCTGACCCTGCACTGGGGCGATGAAAAGTCGTTGTTCGGCAAGCAGACGGTGGCCGGCATGACCGGCGCCATGCTCATGCGCGGCACCAGCAGGTTCACCCGCGACCAGTTGTCGGATGAATTCGACAAATTGAAAATCACCGGCAGCATCTACAATTTCGAGACCACGCGCGCCAACCTGCCAGCGGCGCTGAAACTGGTCACGCACGTGATGAAGGAGCCGAGTTTTCCGGCGGCAGAATTCGAGCAACTGCGCCAGCAATCACTGGTCGGCCTGGAAGCCCAGCGCAACGAACCGAAGAGCGTGGCCGGTGAAGCGATTGGCGCACACTTCAACCGCCATCCAAAAGGCGAGTGGCGCGCCTTCATGTCGATCGATGAAAAGATCGCTGCCATCAAGGCATTGACGCTGGACGACATCAAGCGCTTCCACAAGGACTTCTACGGCGCCTCGCACGGTGAACTGTCGATCGTCGGCGACTTCGATACCAAGGTTGCCATCGACGTGGTGAGCGCCGAACTTGGCAACTGGAAAAGCGCCGCGCCGTACACCCGCATACCGCAGGTGAATTTCGATGTGGCGCCGCTGAAGAAGAATCTGGACACGCCGGACAAGGAAAACGGCGTCTACACCGCGCGCCTGAATCTGGACCTGCGTGACGACGATGCCGACTTTCCGGCACTGAGCCTGGCCAATTACATCTTCGGTGGCGGCGCCGGATTGAACTCGCGCATCATGGAGCGCATCCGCCAGAAAGATGGCTTGTCGTATGGCGGCGGTTCGTCGATCAATGCCGGCTCGATCGATCGCGCCGGCAGCATGAACCTGAGCGCGATCGCCGCACCGCAAAACCTGGCCAAGGTCGATGCCGCCCTGCGCGCCGAACTGGAACGCGCGATCAAGGATGGTTTCACGGCGGAAGAAGTGGCACGCGCGAAATCGGGCCTCTTGCAGCAACGGGTGCAGACCCGGGCGCAGGACGGCGCGCTGGCCGGCGGCTGGGTGACCTACATGTACCTGGATCGCACCTACGAGTGGAGCAAGCAGTTCGAAGCCAAGCTCACGGCGTTGACGCCGCAACAGGTCAATGCCGCATTCCGCAAGGCGATCGATCCGGCGAAGCTGAGCGTGGTCACCGCCGGCGACGAGGCGAAATCGAAACTGGCGACTGCGCGCTGATCCGCAAGCACCGTTCCTGATCGACGGCCTGTCCTCGAACCAATCCCGGTTCGTCGACAGGCCGCTTTGTTTCTGGCCGGGCCAGTCCGACTCGCGATCCTGCCTGCCGCTTTACATTTCTTTACCAGCCACTCATCAAGTCGCCATGCTGCGGTTCTACAGTGGTGTCCTGCACCGGTATCAAGCGGTGCGGCCCGGGTTTCACTCGTGCCCTCCTCCACCTGCCAAGGATCTCCACATGACGCTGCCGAACACACCATTGAATGACGACACCTCCACGCCTGCCGCCGCATCGACTGCACGGCCGGCGCAAACCCGGCGCCGCTGGCTGCTTGCCGGCGTGACCGCTGCGGCCATCGCCACCCTGTCGGCCACCGGCATCACCCAGGCCGCCGAAGGCTGGCGCGGCCATCACGGCGGCATGGGCGGCATGAGCGGCCCCTTCGATCCAGAGAAAGCCGGCAAGCACATCGAGCGCATGCTCGAGCATGCCGTGCCCGACGCCAGCGCCGACCAGAAGAGCCGTATCGCCACCATCGTCAAGACCGCGATGACCGACCTGCAACCGTTGAAGCAGCAACACCGCGCCGGCAAGGCAGAAGCGGTCCAGCTATTGTCGGCGAACCGGATCGATCGCAATGCGCTGGAACGCTTGCGCGTGGCGCAGATGCAGCTGGCGCAGCAGGCATCGATCCGCATGACGCAAGCCATGGCCGATGCGGCCGAAGTGCTGACGCCGGATCAGCGGGTCAAGCTCGGTGCACGCCTGCAGGAACGGATGCAGCGTCACATGGGCCAGAAGGGCTGAGGGCTGAGGTCGGATTTCGGCAGTCGGAACCTGGCTGCCGTAATAGGCTTTACACTTCCGGCATGTGCCTAACCCACAGTTCCCGATGAACCATCGCATCCTGATGATCGAAGACGACCATCGCCTGGCGGCGATGGTGTCGAGCTATCTGCAGCAAAACGGTTTTACGGTGACGCTGTGCGAAACCGCCGCCGACGGCATGGCGCAATTGCTGGCAGCGGCTGGCGAGGCACCGTTCGCGCTGGTCTTGCTGGACCTGATGCTGCCGGACGCCGATGGGCTGGAAGTCTGCCGCCGCATCCGCGCGAGACCAGCGCCACTGGACACGACGCCGATCGTCATGCTGACCGCAAAGGGCGATCCGATGGACCGCGTGGTCGGGCTGGAACTCGGCGCTGACGATTACCTTGCCAAACCCTTCGAGCCGCGCGAACTGCTGGCGCGGTTGCGCGCCGTGCTGCGTCGGCAAGGACCGTCGGTGGCCACCGCCGCCGAGGCGCGCGTGATGCGCTTCGGCCGGCTCGAAATCGACGTCGACGCGCATGCCCTGCGCATCGATGGCAGCGACCGCAATGTCACGGCCTATCAATTCGATCTGCTGGTGGCGCTGGCCGAACGCGCCGGGCGGGTGCTCTCGCGCGAGCAGTTGCTCGATGCAGTCAAGGGTGAGCCGCTGGAAGCCTTCGACCGTTCCATCGATGTCCATATCGGCCGCTTGCGCGCGGTGATCGAAGACGACCCGAAACAACCCAAGCGCATCATCACCGTTCGCGGTTCCGGGTATGTGTTTGCCAAGGCGCAGGATGGCTGAGGTCACTGGCACGACGGTTGCGTCGCCGACTGGCGCTCTGGCGCGGGTGCCGATCCTGCACCGGCTGTACTTCCGCATCTACCTGGCGCTGTTGTTGTCGCTGGTACTGGCAGCCGTGCTCGTGACGATGGCGTGGCGGCTGAACGCCGATTCGTCACAAGTCGGGCCGAGCCTGGACACCTTCGCCGAATTTGCGGTGGAAGTGCTGCCGCCGGTGAGCGCCGACAACGCCGAACAGCAGGCGGCGCTCACTCACTGGCAATCGCGGATTCGTGCTGACCTGGCGCTGTACGGCGCCAATGGCCGGCTGATCGCTTCGGCCGGACGGCCCCTGCCGCCGCTCGATCCGGAACAGACAGGCAGCGGCTGGCTCGGTGGCCGCCCGCCAGTCTTTGCGTTGAAGCTGCCCGATGGCCGCTGGCTGGTCGGTCAACGCATCCGGGCCCAACGCAAGCATGGCGGCATCGGCATGGCCGCTGCCCTGGCATTGATTGCGGCAGCCATTGCCATCGGCGCCTATCCGGTGGTGCGGCGCCTGACGCGGCGCCTGGAAGGCTTGCAGGGCAGCGTCGAGGCGCTCGGCACCGGCATGCTCTCGACCCGGGTCGCGGTGCAGGGACAGGACGAAGTGGCGCGCCTGGCGCACAGTTTCAATCGCTCGGCCGCCCGCATCGAGGCCCTGATCGCCGCGCAGCGCACCTTGCTGGCCAATGCCTCGCATGAATTGCGCTCGCCGCTGGCGCGCATCCGGATGGCGATCGAATTGCTGCCGGCGTCGCCGCAACCGGCATTGCACGATGAGCTGGCGCGAAACGTGGCCGAGCTCGACCAGCTGATCGATGAAATCCTGTTGGCCAGCCGGCTCGATGCGGCCGGCGACACGCCTCTGGTCAAGGAAGAAGTGGACATCACCGGTTTGCTGGTCGAGGAATGCGCGCGCGTCGGGGCCACGCTTTCGGGTACGCTGACGACCGTGCAGGGCGAGCCGAAGCTGCTGCGCCGGTTGATACGCAACCTGCTGGAAAATGCGCGCCGCCACGGCGAGAACAGTCCGATCGAGGCCGATCTGCACGAGACGCGCCTGGACGACGGCACGCCGGCGGTCGTCCTGTCGATCTGCGATACCGGTCCCGGCGTGCCCGAAGGCGAACGCGACAATATCTTTGCACCCTTTTATCGTCTTCCAGGTGCCCGCGAGCGTGATGGCGGCGTCGGCCTGGGTCTGTCCCTGGTGCGCCAGATCGCGCATCGGCACGGCGGTGAGGTAGAGTGCCTGGGCCGTCAGAACGGTGGGAGTTGCTTCGTGGTGACGCTACCGAAATAGAAAACGGCTTCGCAAATAAAAACGGCGCCCAGACCATCGGACGCCGTTGTCATTTGCGATGAACGCTTACTTCGCAGCGCCCGCCAGCTTCCACTTGCCATCGATCACCTGCACCATGACGCGTGCACGCTGATCCAGACCGAGGTGATCGGTCGGGCTCATGTTGAAGATGCCATGCGCGCCAGGCAGATTGCGGATGCCTTCGATCGCATCGCGCAAGCCCTTGCGGAATTCCTTGGTACCCGGCTTGCCCTGCTTGAGCGCTTGCGGAATCGCAGCGGCGAGCAATAGGCCGCTGTCCCAGGCATGGCCGCCGAAAGTCGAAACGCTGCCGGCGCCATAGGCTGCCTCATACGCGGCCTTGTAGGTCAGGGCCGATTTCTTGACCGGATTATCGTTGGGCAGCTGCTCTGCCACCAGCAACGGGCCGGCCGGTAGCCAGGTGCCTTCGCAATCCTTGCCGCACACGCGCAGGAAGTCATTGTTTGCCACGCCGTGGGTCTGATAGATGATGCCCTTGTAGCCGCGTTCCTTCAGGGTTTTTTGCGGCAGCGCGGCCGGCGTGCCGGAGCCGGCGATCAGGACCGCATCCGGACTGGTGCCGAGGATTTTCAGGATCTGGCCGGTGACCGAGGTGTCGGCACGGGCGAAGCGTTCGTTGGCGACGATCTTGATCTTGCGTAGCTCCGCGAGTTTCGAGAATTCACGGTACCAGCCTTCGCCATAGGCATCCGAAAAACCGATGAAGGCCACCGTCTTGATGCCGGCGTCCGCCATCTGGCCGGTGATCGCGGTCGACATGTGGGAATCGTTCTGCGGCGTCTTGAAGACCCAGCGGCGGCGGGCATCGACCGGCTCGACGATGGCGGACGACGCCGCCATTGAAATCATCGGCGTTTCCGATTCGACGGCGACATCGATCATGGCCAGCGAATTCGGCGTGACGGTCGAGCCGATCAAGACATCGACCTTGTCTTCGGAGGTCAGCTTGCGCGCATTCTTGACGGCGGTGGTGGTGTCGGAAGCATCGTCGAGGATCACGTATTCGATCTTCTGACCGGCGACTTCCTTCGGCATCAGGGCGAAGGTGTTCTTCTCGGGGATGCCGAGCGAGGCGGCCGGGCCGGTGGCTGAGACGG
Organism: Herminiimonas sp.; assembly: GCA_043753685.1. Lineage (GTDB taxonomy): Bacteria > Pseudomonadota > Gammaproteobacteria > Burkholderiales > Burkholderiaceae_D > JANXSS01. The sequence continues at coordinate 248 of JAYUWF010000318.1, read as the reverse complement.
TCACGCCGACCTTGATTTGCGCTTGCACAGTGGTTGCAAAAAGGGCAACGGTCAGGGTTGGCAGCAGGACGGGTAAAACGGTGCGCGCGCGGCGGCGCAGAAAGGTAGTTGGCTTCAAGCGTGTCTCCGGGATTCGTTATGGTTTTTAGTCCGGCCATGGGGCAGGACGTTGCGTCGAGTGTAGCGGTTCATGCCTGTAGGCACAAGATCGCTGCGGAATGCGGGACGTACTCGACTAAGAACCTATT
>JAYUWF010000317.1:0-3816 GCA_043753685.1 Herminiimonas sp. | reverse complement strand
GCTGCCATCAACGAACGCCTGATCGCAGTGGCGGCCTTGTGCAGCACACCGGCGCCGGCCGATCCGGCGCAGGCCGTCGATGCGCTGGAAACGGCCGCGTTCCTCGAGTGGGCGCGCAAGGGCGGTTTTGTCGCATTCGGATATGCGTTCTATCGGGTCACGCCGGGACAGCCGACGCTCGCGCGCGACCTCGAGAGCCGCATCGGCGTCCTGCGCGACACCAGTCATCCGGTCTACGACCGCTGCCTGGCCGGTATACCCGGCGCCTACGCAACGCTCGCCGGGCGCGACAGTGCGCTGTCGGTGGTCAAGGCAGACATCGAGTCGACCCTGCACCGCGACCAGCACCTGGACTTCATCGGCGTGCGGCAGACGGACGCCGGTGGCGCCATCGTCGGCGAGCATTGTTTCATCGGTTTGTTCTCGCGCTCGGCCAGCATGACGCCGCTGGCGCAGTTGCCGTTCGTGCGCGGCCGCATCGCGCAGGTGATGCAGATTGCCGGCGTGCGCAAGGAAGGATTCCGGGCCGAGAAATTCCTGGAGATCCTGGAATCCCTGCCGCGCACCGAAGTCTTCGAATCCGATACCGATTTCCTGGCCAATCTTTGCAGTACCGTGGTGGCCCTCTACAAGCAACCGCGGGCCCGGGTATTCGCCCGCCGCGATGTCTACAGCCGCCATCTGAACCTGTTGATCTATCTGCCGCGCGAACGCTACAGCGAAGCGCTGACGGCGACCCTGGCTACTGGTTTGCGCAGCCTCTCGGGGGCGCGCGAGGTGCGGGTGCAGACCCTGCTGGCCGATGGTCCGCTGGCGCGCATCTACCTGATCGCCAGTCACGCCCGCCTGAACCTGGCGCTCGACGTCAATCTCGAGCAACCGCTGCTGGCCACCATCGAAGGCTGGCCGCACGCCTTCAACGACCTGGTCGAATCCGGCATGGACGTCGCGCAGCGCGCAGCGATGCGCAAGCTCGGCGCCGCCTTGCCGGCCGATTACGTGGCCGATACGGCACCGACCACGGCGTATCGCGACCTGAACGATTTTCTGGCGCTGCGCGAATCGCCGCGGGTGCGGGTGCATGTCGAAGTCGGACTGCACGGCGCCGTCGAAATCCGCCTGCTGTCGGTCGGCAGTGCGCCATCGCTGTCGACCATCCTGCCGGCGCTGCAGAATGCCGGTGTGGCGGTCGACCGCGAGCAGACCCATCGGATCAGCGGACCGGACAATGCGAATTTCTTCGTCACCTGCCTGACGGTGGACGAACACAGCGCCACGCGCCTGGCGCAGGTGCGGGTGGCCGAAGCGGCGCAAGAGATGTTCGAGCTGCTGCTCAATAACGAGGCCGAGGACGGCCGCATGAACGCGCTGGTGATCGAGGCCGGCCTGCGCACGCGCGAAGTGCAGGTGATCCGCGCCTATGCCAGTTACTGGCGCCAGGCCGGTTGCCGCTTCAGCTTGCGCTACATGGCCGATTGCCTGAAGAAGCAACCGGCGCCGGTGCGCGCGCTGATCAGCGCATTCCTGGCGCGCTTCGACCCGGCGCTCACCGCCGAGCAGCGTACCGCCGGCACTGCCGCCATCGAAGCGCTGCGCAAGGATCTGAGCGCGGTCAATCACGCCGATACCGAAGACATCCTCAAAAGCCTGGCCGACCTGATGCTGGCAACCCTGCGCACCTCCTATTTCCAGGATGCGAAGGGCAGCGACACGGTGATCTTCAAGTTCGACAGCACTGCGCTTTCTCTCCTGCCGCAGCCACGGCCGTTCCGCGAAATCTATATTTTCTCGCGCCGCTTCGAAGGCGTGCATTTGCGCGGCGGCCCGGTGGCGCGTGGCGGCCTGCGCTGGTCCGACCGGATGGAGGATTACCGCACCGAAGTGCTGGGCCTGGTCAAGGCGCAGATGGTCAAGAACGCGGTCATCGTGCCGGCAGGCGCCAAGGGCGGTTTCGTCTGCAAACTGATTCCCAAGGAAGCCACGCGCGAGGTGATTGCCGCCGAGGGCGAGGCGGTCTACCGGCTGTTCATCGCCGGACTGCTGGACCTAACCGACAACCGGCTGCTGGGCGACATCTTCATGCCGGCGCAGACGGTCTGCTACGACGAACCCGATCCGTATCTGGTGGTGGCCGCCGACAAGGGTACGGCCACCTTTTCCGACATTGCCAACGGCATCGCGGTGGCGCGCGGATTCTGGCTCGGCGATGCGTTCGCCTCCGGCGGCTCGAATGGCTACGATCACAAGAAGCTCGGCATCACGGCCAAGGGCGCCTGGGAAGCCGTCAAGCGGCATTTCTATGAACGCGAGCATGACTTGAACACGACGCCGATCAGCATGACCGGCGTGGGCGACATGTCGGGCGATGTGTTCGGCAACGGTCTGCTGCTGTCGCGCCAGGTACGCCTGCTCGCGGCCTTCGATCACCGGCACATCTTCCTTGATCCGGCGCCGGATCTGGCGGCCTCGTTCGCGGAACGCCAGCGCATGTTCGCGCTGCCGCGCAGTTCTTGGGACGACTACGACAAGCGGCTGATTTCGGCTGGCGGCGGCGTCTGGCCGCGCACTGCGCGCAGCATCGAACTGTCGCCCGAGGTGCGCGCGGCGCTCGGCACGGATGTAGCCAGCGCCACCCCGGAAGAGCTGCTGCACCTGATCCTGCTGGCGCCGGTCGACCTGTTCTACAACGGCGGCATCGGCACTTATATCAAGGCATCGAGCGAATCGCACGCCGCCGTCAAGGATCGCGCCAACGACAACATCCGGGTCGATGGCAACGCCATGCGCTGCAAGGTCGTGGTCGAAGGCGGCAACCTAGGCGCGACGCAAGCGGGCCGCATCGAATTCGCGCTCGCCGGCGGCCGTATCTTTACCGACGCGATCGACAATTCGGCCGGCGTCGATTGCTCGGACCACGAAGTCAACGTCAAGATCTGGCTCGATACCGAAGTCAATGCCGGCACCCTGTCGGTGGTGCAGCGCAATCAGGTTTTGACCAGCATCACGGCCGAGATCGAGGCGCTGGTCCTGCGTGACAATACCGAGCAGACACACCTGCTGGCGCGCGAAGAGCAGGGCCAGGCGGAAGCCGCAGCGCAACAGGGCTACGCCGCCCTGATCGCCCGCCTAGAAGCCGATCATGTCATCACGCGCACGCTCGAACAATTGCCGGATGCCGCCGAACTGGCGCGCCGGCATGCGGCCGGCCGCGGCCTGACGGCGCCGGAACTGGCGGTCGTGATTGCGCATGTCAAGAATCGCTACAAGCGTTTGCTGGCAGCGCAAGCCCTGACCGGGCAGGACTGGGCGCTGTCACTGCTGACGCCTTATTTCCCGGCTGCGCTGGTGGCCGACCGCGATCCGCTGGCGCATCCGCTGGCCAACGCCATCCTGGCCACGATCCTGGCCAATGAAGCAGTCAATCGCTGCGGTCCGCTGATGATCGCCGAACTGGCGGTCGACCATGCGGTCGACGAGGCGGCGGTGATCGTTGCCTGGGCGCGCGGTTGGGCAGCCTTGCATCTGGCGAGCGTGTTTTCGGTACTCGACGCGCATGCCCTGCAGGTAGCGCCCGAAGTCTCGCGGGCACTCGATGCCCGGGCCCGCGCGTTGCAGCGTGCGATGACTTCGGGCGTCCTGTCGATGCCAGTGCCGGTTCTGGTTGCCGGCAGCACCGCGGCGGCGCCGGTGTCACTGGATGAACTCACCCGCCTGTTCGGTCAGCCTGGCGATGCGCAGGCCTGGCTGGGAGCGCACGCCGCCGACAACGCTGGCATCGGCGATCCGCTACCGAGCGGCTTTGCGGCTGCCAGCCGC
>JAYUWF010000316.1:0-11507 GCA_043753685.1 Herminiimonas sp. | reverse complement strand
GCGCGATGTTGGTGGCACGTACGTTGGTACCGATCAGGTCGGCCCGCAGATTGAGCGTGAACTGGTCGACGAAGGCCTTGGTGGCGCCATAGACATTGCCGCCTGGATAAGGCGTATTGCCGGCGATCGAACCGAGGTTGATGATCATGCCGCGGTCGCGCGCGACCATTCCCGGCATGAGCATGTGGGTCATGGTGACCAGGCCCTTGCAATTGGTGTCGATCATGGTTTCCCAATCGTCGAGCAAGGCTTTCTGTGCCGGTTCGACGCCCAGCGCAAGGCCGGCATTGTTGATCAACACGTCGATTTCCTGCCAGTCGGCCGGCAGCGAAGCCAATGCCGCACTGATGGATGCCTTGTTGGTGACGTCCAGCTCGCACGGCAGCAGGTTGCTGCCAAGTTCGGCAGCCAGGCCGGCGAGGCGATCGGCGCGCCGTCCGGTCGCGATGACGCGATGGCCGTGCTTGATGAAGGTACGCGCCATTTCGGCGCCGAATCCGGCCGTGGCGCCGGTAATCAGAACGATCATGAGAATCCTTGGAAAGAGAAGTGATGCTGAAGTAGAGCGCAATCCTGCATTGGCGGAATTGTAGCCGAAAGCCCCGGCGTGCCCCGGCGCAGGCGATCCGCGCCGGTGCGCCTTGCCGAAAAGTCTGCACTGCCGTAAAATTTGGGAACCATTTCGTCTCACGTGACTGGCGAAAAGCGACCCGCACCGGCCTCCTGGAGGCCCGTTGCATCGGTCGAAAGGTGGAGTTCCACCGGGAAGCGTGAGATTTCAACCGCCGTGCGCCTGGGTAGCCAAGATGGAAATTGCGTTTGAGGCTGCCCGTATTCCCTGGATTTTTTGGCCCTCATTCGATCTTTCATTAGAATCGATTGGAATAGACATGTTCTTGAAAAACCACACCATCGCCAACGTCGACCCGGAACTGTGGTCGGCCATCCAGCTCGAAACCACCCGCCAGCAAGACCACATCGAGCTGATCGCCTCGGAAAACTACACCTCGCCGGCAGTCATGCAGGCGCAGGGTTCGCAACTGACCAACAAGTATGCCGAGGGCTATCCCGGCAAGCGCTACTACGGCGGCTGTGAGTACGTCGATATCGCCGAAGTGCTGGCGATCGATCGGGTCAAGCAACTGTTCGGCGCTGAAGCCGCCAACGTGCAGCCGAATTCGGGCTCGCAGGCCAACCAGGGCGTGTTCTTCGCCATGTTGAAGCCCGGCGACACCATCATGGGCATGTCGCTGGCCGAAGGCGGCCACCTGACGCACGGCATGCCATTGAACATGTCCGGCAAGTGGTTCAACGTGGTCTCGTACGGTCTCGACGCGAACGAAGCGATCGACTACGACGCCATGGAGCGCCTGGCCCATGAAAAGAAGCCGAAGCTGATCATCGCCGGCGCATCTGCCTATTCGCTGCGCATCGATTTCGAACGTTTTGCGGCGGTTGCCAAGGCGGTCGGCGCCTATTTCATGGTCGACATGGCGCACTATGCCGGCCTGATCGCCGCCGGCGTCTATCCGAATCCGGTGCCACATGCCGATTTCGTGACGTCCACCACCCACAAATCCCTGCGCGGTCCGCGCGGCGGCATCATCCTGATGAAGGAACAGCATGCCAAGGCGATCAATTCGGCGATCTTCCCGGGTATCCAGGGTGGCCCGCTGATGCATGTGATCGCCGGCAAGGCGGTCGCCTTCAAGGAAGCGCTGACGCCGGAATTCAAGGTCTACCAGCAGCAGGTGCTCAAGAATGCCGATGTCCTGGCCAGGACGTTGATCGAGCGCGGCCTGCGGATCGTCTCCGGACGCACCGAGTCGCACGTCATGCTGGTCGATCTGCGGTCGAAGAACATGAACGGCAAGGAAGCCGAAGCGATCCTTGGTTCGGCTCACATGACTTGCAACAAGAACGGCATTCCGAACGATCCGGAAAAACCGTTCGTGACCTCCGGTATCCGTCTGGGCAGCCCGGCCATGACCACCCGCGGATTCAAGGAAACCGAAGCCGTCAAGGTCGGCCACCTGATCGCCGACGTGCTCGACAACCCGCGTGACGCCGCCACCATCGAACGCGTCAAGGCCGATGTCAAGGTGCTGACCGACGCTTTCCGCGTCTACGAGTAAGGTCGGCGCCGCGTCATGAAATGCCCGTTCTGCCAGCACGTCGATACCCAGGTACTGGATACCCGCATCTCCGAAGAAGGGGATTCGATCCGGCGCCGGCGGCGTTGCGGCAGTTGCGACAAGCGCTTCACGACCTACGAGCGGATCGAATTGTCGATGCCGGTGATCGTCAAGAAGAACGGCAACCGCACCGATTTCGATGCGGCCAAGCTGCGCGCCAGCCTGCAGCTGGCATTGCGCAAGCGCCCGGTTTCGGCCGAGGCGGTCGATGCCGCGGTACACCGGATCGAAGAGCAATTGCTCTCGAGCGGCTTGCGTGAAGTCATTTCCAACCATGTCGGCGAACTGGTGATGCAGGAATTGAAGCGGCTCGACAAGATTGCGTACATCCGCTTCGCCTCGGTCTACAAGAGCTTCGAGGATGTCACCGAATTCCAGGATGCGATCGCGGAAGTCGGGCGCGAGCGCAAGCCACCGGTGTCGAAGTAGGTTTGTCGGGAACGCCGTGCCCCTTCCAGAAACCGAAAAATTCCCAGATCCGATCCTGAGCGACGAGGATGGCATGGCGCATGCCCTGGCGTGGGCTGCGAAGGGGATGTTTACCACCAGCCCGAACCCGCGCGTTGGTTGCGTGATTGTGCGCGAGCAGCGCATCGTGGCTGCGGGCTTTACCCAGCCGGCCGGGCAGGCGCATGCTGAAGTGCAGGCGCTGCGCGCGGCCCGGGCTGCCGGCATCGATGTGCGCGGTGCGACCGTGTATGTCACGCTGGAGCCCTGCAGCTATTTCGGTCGCACGCCGCCCTGTGCCGACGCCCTGATCGCCGCCGGTGTCGGCCGGGTGGTGGCGGCGATTGCCGATCCGAATCCGCTGGTGTCGGGACAGGGTCTGGCGAAACTGCGGGCCGCCGGCATCGAAACCCGCTGCGACGTACTGGCCGACGCCGCCCGCGAACTGAACATCGGATTTTTTTCGCGCATGCAGCGCGGTGTGCCGTGGGTGCGGATGAAGAGTGCCGCCAGCCTGGATGGCAAGACCGCGCTGGAAGATGGCCGCAGTCAGTGGATCACCGGCGCTCCGGCGCGCGCCGATGGCCACGCCTGGCGGGCGCGCGCCTGCGCCATCCTGACCGGCATCGGCACCGTGCTCGAGGACGATCCGCAACTGACCGTGCGCGAGATCAACACGCCGCGTCAGCCGCAACGCATCGTCATCGACAGCCGGCTGCAGATCTCGCCGCAGGCCCGGGTCCTGGCTGGAGGCGGCACACTGGTGGTGGCGGCGCAAGCCGATCCCGCGAAAGAAGCCGCCCTGCGCGCCGCCGGTTGCGACATCCTGATCCTGGCGAACGCCCAGGGCAAAGTGGACTTGCCGGGTTTGATGCGCGAGCTTGGCAAGCGCGGCATCAACGAATTGCATGTCGAAGCCGGCGCCAAGCTGAACGGTTCGCTGATCCGCGAAGGCTGTGTCGACGAGCTGTTGCTGTATCTGGCGCCGAGCTTGCTGGGCCAGGCGCGCGGCATGTTCGAGCTGGCGCCCCTGGCCGAACTGTCGGACGCGCAGCAACTCGAATTCCACGAGGTCAAGCAGGTCGGGCGCGATTTGCGTATCCTTGCACGCTTCAGGGCGACTGCAGTCCGCGTTGGCTGAAGCGCTGATGTCTGCATGCTCCCCTGGCGGATCGCGCATGCAGGTGTCACGCTGAGGCCGACCCTGGTTCCCTTGCACTTCCCTCTAACGCTACCTATTTTTGCCCAATCGCCCTATGTTCACCGGAATCGTCGCCGCTGTCGGCCGCATCACTTCTCTTTCACCGCTGGGCGATGCCGATGGTAACGCCGGCCTGCGCTTGTGCATCGACGCCGGCGCGCTGCCGATGGACGACGTCGGCCTGGGGGATTCGATTTCCCTGAACGGCGCCTGCATGACGGTCGTGGTCAAGCATCCGAACGGTTTCGAAGTCGACGTCTCGCGCGAAAGCCTCAATTGCACTGCCGGACTGGATGCTCCTGGCGAGGTCAACCTGGAAAAGGCGCTGACCCTGGCCGAGCGACTGGGCGGGCACCTGGTCAGCGGCCACGTCGATGGCCTGGGCACTGTGCAGCGCTTCGAGCCGGTCGGCGAATCCTGGGAACTGATGGTGGAGGCGCCGCGCAGCCTGGCGAAATACCTGGCTCTGAAGGGCTCGATCGTGGTCAACGGCGTCTCGCTGACGGTCAACCGGGTGGTCGATACCGCCAGCGGTTGCGAATTCTCGATCAACCTGATCCCGCATACGATCGAAGTCACGACGTTGAAGCATTTGCATGCCGGCGCCAAGGTCAACCTGGAGATCGACCTGATCGCGCGCTATGTCGAACGCATGCTGTCGCCTGCGGCGCAGTAGGGCAGATTGTCTTTTTGCATGCTCGAATTCCATTAAAATACGCTCTCGAAGGGAACTACACTTATGTCGATAGCGAGCACACTGGACATCGTCGCCGAACTGCGCGCCGGCCGGATGGTCATTCTGGTGGATGAAGAGGATCGGGAAAACGAAGGCGACCTGGTCATGGCGGCGGAATTCGTCACGCCGGAGGCGATCAATTTCATGGCCCGCTTCGGCCGCGGACTCGTGTGCCTGACGCTGACAGAAGAACGTTGCGAGCAGCTGAACCTGTCGATGATGACGGCCCGAAACGGCACCTCCTACGGCACCAATTTCACGGTCTCGATCGAGGCCGCCGAAGGTGTCACGACAGGCATTTCGGCCGCCGACCGCGCCCGCACCGTGCAGGTAGCGGTCGCGCGCAACGCTACGCCGTCCGACATCGTGCAGCCGGGCCACATCTTTCCCCTGAAAGCACAGAAGGGCGGCGTCCTGATGCGCGCCGGGCACACCGAAGCCGGTTGCGATTTCGCCGAACTGGCCGGCCTGACGCCGGCGGCCGTGATCTGCGAAATCATGAACGACGACGGCACGATGGCGCGTTTGCCGGACCTGATCGAATTCGCCAGGGAACACAAGCTCAAGATCGGCACCATCGCCGACCTGATCCATTACCGCAGCCAGAACGAATGCATCGTCGAACGCGTCGGCGAGCGCACCATGCTGACGCCGCACGGCGAATTCCATGCGGTGGCGTATCGCGACACGCCCAGCGGCAGCGCGCACCTGGCGCTGGTGCGCGGCACGCCGCAGCCGGAACAGGAAACCCTGGTGCGGGTGCATCAGCCGGTCTCGATCCTCGACCTGCTGGAAGTGCGCACCACGACCCACTCCTGGAACATGGCCGCTGCCATGGAAGCGATCCACCGCAGCGAGCGCGGCGTGATCGTCCTGCTGAACTGTGAAGAATCGGCCGAGCAGATGTTTGCGCAATTCGCCGCGCTGTCGCAACCGTCGTCGCGGCCGCAGCAGCGGGCCGCCAGCATGGACCTGCGCACCTACGGCATCGGCGCGCAGATTCTGAAGGACCTCGGCGTGGGCAAGATGAAATTGTTGGCAAGTCCGCGCAAGATGCCTTCGATGACCGGCTTCGACCTCGAAGTGACCGGGTATGTGGCGCCGCAAGACCTGCGCTCGGCTGCCTGAAGCCTCTGCAGCAATCACGTGCCATTGTGCACAAAGGAAAAATCATGACCGTCGGAACCTTGGAAATCAATCTCGCCGGCGCCGGTCTGCGCATCGGCGTGGTGCAGGCGCGCTTCAATGAAGATGTCTGCCATGGCTTGCTGTCTTCCTGCCTGGCCGAACTGCTTCACCTGGGCGTGGCAGACGAAGACATCCTCCACGTGACCGTGCCGGGCGCGCTGGAAATTCCCCTGGCACTGCAAAAGATGGCCGATACCGGGCAATTCGATGCCCTGATCGCGCTCGGCGCCGTGATTCGCGGCGAAACCTATCATTTCGAGCTGGTCGCCAACGAGTCCGGCGCCGGCATTACCCGGGTCGGGCTGGATGTCGGTATACCGATCGCCAACGCGGTGCTGACCACCGAAAACGACGAGCAGGCAGAAGCGCGCATGGCGATCAAGGGCGCCGATGCGGCGCGGGTTGCCGTCGAAATGGCCAACCTGACCATCGCGCTCGAAGAACTGGCCGACGCCACCGAAGAAGAGTAAAGAAGAGTGACAGCGCCGATGACAACCAAGACACCCCACGCCAATCCCTCCAAGAGCCGCACGCCGCGCCACCGCGCCCGCGAGTTCGCCCTGCAGGGTCTGTATCAGTGGCTGCTCAACGGTGAAGATGCCGGCGCCATCGAAGCCCACATCCGCGAGGCGCACGGTTTCGACAAGGCCGATGCCGAACACTTCGACGCGCTGCTATATGGCAGCATCAAGCAGGTCGCCGAATTGCGTGCCGCCATTGCGCCGCTGATCGACCGGCCGCTGGCGCAGGTGTCGCCGATCGAGCATGTCGCGCTGCTGATCGGCGCGTATGAATTGAAGAATCACCTGGAAATTCCGTATCGGGTGGTGATCAACGAAGCGGTCGAGCTGACAAAATCCTTCGGCGGCATCGATGGCCACAAATATGTGAATGGCGTGCTCGACAAGCTCGCCGCTTCCCTGCGCGAAACCGAGGTCAGTGCGGCGCGGCGCTGACCGCACGCATCGTCAAGCTTCCATGGATTTTTCTCGGCTCGCTTCACGCCTGAACAACATCGCGCCCTTCCACGTCATGGAGCTGGCCAAGATGGCGGCGACGCTGGAACAGCAGGGCCGCGACATCATCCATATGGGCATCGGTGAGCCGGATTTCACGGCGGCAGCGCCGGTGATCGCCGCTGCCGCCCAGGCGATGGCCGACGGCCGCATGCAATACACCTCCGCCACCGGCCTGCCGGCCCTGCGCCGGGCGATCGCGCAGCATTATGCCGATGTCTACGGCCTGGATATCGAACCGGCGCGCATCATCGTCACCGCCGGCGCCTCGGCTGCCTTGCTGCTGGCGTGTGCCGCGCTAGTAGAAAAAGGCGCCGAAGTCTTGATGCCGGACCCCTCGTACCCTTGCAACCGGCATTTCGTGGCGGCCTTCGACGGCGTGGCGAAGATGATTCCGAGCGGACCGGAGCACCGCTTCCAGCTGTCCGAAGCGATGGTGCAGGAACACTGGAACCTGGCCACGCGTGGTGTCTTGCTGGCGTCCCCGTCGAATCCGACCGGCACCTCGATCACGCACGATGAATTGCGACGGATCCACGACCTGGTCAAGGCACGCGGTGGCTTCACCATCGTCGACGAAATCTACCAGGGGCTGAGCTATGACGAAGCACCGTTTTCGGCGCTGTCGCTGGACGACGACATCGTGGTCATCAACAGCTTCTCCAAATACTTCAACATGACCGGCTGGCGCCTGGGCTGGCTGGTGGTGCCGCCGGCTCTGGTGGCGCCGATCGAAAAACTCGCGCAGAACCTGTTCATCTGCGCCTCCAGCATTGCCCAGCATGCGGCGCTGGCCTGCTTCACGCCAGCGTCGATCGCGATCTATGAAGAGCGCAAGGCAGAGTTCAAGCGCCGCCGCGACTATCTGGTGCCAGCCTTGCGCGAACTCGGCTTCAAGGTCCCGGTGGTACCGGACGGCGCCTTCTATGTCTACGCCGATTGCAGCGACCTGGACTCTGACGCCGACCGGCTCACGCTGGACATGCTGAACCAGGCCGGCGTGGTGCTGGTGCCGGGGCTGGATTTCGGCCCCTTCACGGCGCATGGTTACATCCGGGTGTCGTATGCGACCTCGATGGAAAACCTGAAGGAAGCGATTGCGCGCCTGACGGTGTTCTTCAAGGATCGTCCGCGGCCTTGATTGCCCCGGCTTGATTACAGTCCGGGCGCTTCCTTGCCCGGTTCCTGCAGTGTCCTAACCGAATTTTCCGAGTTGTTGTCCGGTCAGCGTATCGCCAGAAGCCAGGCGTGAAACGAAAACGGCGCCGGATCGGCCGCCGTCTCTAGAGCGGAATTCGCAATAATGTATTCGTGATGCGTACCGATTCGGGCCACAGTGCAAGGCGCAGTGAGCGCCGTGTGGCGGGCCACATAAGCGAGCTGCAACACCGCAATGTGGCTCGAAGTGGTGCGTAGCGCGGATATACCATTACGAAATCTGCTCTAGGTTGCCATTTTACGAATTACAGTGCGGCGACTTTCGCAGCCGGTTCGGCCGCTGCCGGCTCATGGCTCGGTGCCGAGGCTGCATCGTCGATCGTCGCTGCCGGCGCTTGTGCCGGACGCTCCACCACGCGCGGTTTGGAGGTATAGGCAGGCGTCGTCAGCGGCACCTGGCGGCCGGTCGATACATCCTTCAGGCGGCGGTATTCTGCCAGTACCCGTGAGCCATAGCCGAAATCGGTATCGAAGGCCGCCGCGCCGACGTAGAGCTTCAGGCCAGCTTCGACCGATCCGCCGCGGGTCACGTAATCCTTCAGGATCAGCGAGCCGACCTTGATGTTGGCGACCGGGTTGAGGGCCGCTTTCAGGCCGCCCAGTTGACGGAATTTCTCATGGTGCACTTTCGACATCACCTGCATCAGGCCCTGGGCGCCGACCGGGCTTTCCGCGAACGGATTGAAACCGGATTCGATCGCCATGACTGACAGGATCAGCAGCGGGTCGAGCTTGATTTCCCTGGCGGTGGTATAGGCAGCGCCGACCAGCATGTCGGTGGCGTCGCTGGCGACCCGGTATTTCTTGGCCAGCCATTGGGTGACGAGTTCTTGCTGACGCTGGGTTGCAGGCGAGGTTGCAACCGAATTCAGTGGAAACATGCCGGCACCGGCTGAGCTGCTGCCCATGCCGGCGCCGCTGAAGCTGCTGGCGGAGACGCCAAGCCGGCGGGCCTCGATGATGTCGTTCGCTGTCGGTGCCGGCAGGCCGGCCGGGTCGGTCATTGCCAGCAAGTCGCCGACCGGCTCCTGTGCATTGGCGATGGTGAACGGCGACAGCGCCTTCAGGTGATCGGTAACGTCGGGACGCACGAACATGAGTGCCAGGGCGCCGATGGCGGTTACGCCGAGGATCATGAAGGTATGGTGCACGGTGGTCATGAAGCCGCTCGCGGTATCGCGGGCGAAGACGGTCCAGGCCGTCGATTGGGTTTCGGTACGGCGGGCAAAGTCGCGCGATGCCCGTATAAGACGGTTTAACATGCAAACTCCTGATGTGCCAAAGGCAAAGTCAAGGGCCCACGCCAGAGCGAGGTAGAACCAGTAGAACCTTGACCATACCGTGAAGCGGAAACATCGACGGCCGTCGCGCGCTGCGCTGAGCCATCATCGGAATCATCTGTCGGGGCTGTTCGCGCCAGGCGCGGTTTCAGTGACAGACAACTTTTTTTCGGGGAGAAGGCTGACGCCTTTTGAAAACACTCCATAAAATGTCATGTGGGACCCCGGTCCCGGTGAAATGATGCGAGCCGAACTTGCGCCGCCGTTGCTCCAGGGGAGGCGCTTTTCATCAAGTTGGCCGGATTGTAGGAGGCGGTTTATATCAAGTCAATACTATAGAAGCAACAAGCTATTACTTTTAAGTATGACATCTTACGCTGCAGTGCAGCAATGCGTAATCAAATCAAACACTTGAGCGTATTATTTAAATTACAAGCTCTAAATACGACAACCATTAAAAACCAATGAAATATTCTGATCTGCGCGATTTTATTTCCCAGTTGCAACTAATGGGCGAATTAAGGCATATCGAGGTTCCGGTCTCGCCTTATCTCGAGATGACGGAGATCTGCGATCGCACCTTGCGGACCGGGGGGCCGGCACTGCTCTTCGACCGGCCTGCGGGGCATACGATCCCTGTGCTCGGGAATTTATTCGGCACGCCGCGCCGCGTCGCGCTCGGCATGGGCGCCACCGAGGTCAGCGAGCTGCGCAAGATCGGCCACGTGCTGGCAATGCTGAAGGAGCCTGAGCCGCCCAAGGGCATGAAGGATCTGCTCGGCCTGGGCTCGCTGGTCAAGTCGCTGTGGGACATGGCGCCGAAGGAACTGCGGGGCGCGCCCTGCCACGACATCGTGTGGGAGGGCGCCGATGTGGATCTGGCGCGCCTGCCGATCCAGCATTGCTGGCCGGGCGACATTGCACCGCTCATCACATGGGGGCTGGTGATCACCAAGGGGCCGCACAAGAAGCGCCAGAACCTGGGCATCTATCGCCAGCAAGTGTTGGGGCGTAACAAGGTCATCACGCGCTGGCTGGCACAACGTGGCGGTGCGCTGGATTTTCGCGAGCATGCGCGTGCCAATCCAGGCCAGCCGTATCCGATCGCAGTCGCTCTCGGCGCCGATCCGGCCACCATCCTCGGCGCGGTCACGCCGGTGCCGGACAGTCTGTCGGAATACCAGTTCGCAGGTCTCTTGCGTGGCAGCCGGACCGAGCTCGTCAAGGCGATCGGCAGCGAGCTGCGGGTGCCGGCCTCTGCCGAGATCGTCCTGGAAGGCCACATCTATCCGGATGAAAACGATCCGACCGGTTTCGAGCATGCTCTGGAAGGACCCTTCGGCGACCATACCGGCTATTACAACGAGCAGGACCGCTTCCCGGTCTTTACCATCGACCGCATCACAATGCGGCGCGATCCGATCTATCACTCCACGTATACAGGCAAGCCGCCGGACGAACCGGCGATCCTGGGCGTGGCGCTGAATGAAGTCTTCATCCCTCTACTACAGAAACAGTTTGCCGAGATCGTCGATTTCTATCTGCCGCCGGAAGGCTGCAGCTACCGCATGGCGATCGTGCAGATGAAGAAGGCGTATCCCGGGCATGCCAAGCGCGTGATGTTCGGCGTCTGGAGTTTTCTGCGCCAGTTCATGTATACCAAGTTCATCGTGGTGGTTGATGAGGACGTCGATATCCGCGACTGGAAGGAAGTCATCTGGGCCATCACCACCCGGGTCGATCCGACGCGCGACACGATGATGGTCGATCAGACGCCGATCGATTACCTGGATTTCGCGTCGCCGGTCAGCGGGTTGGGCAGCAAGATGGGTATCGACGCGACCAACAAGTGGCCGGGCGAAACCAGCCGTGAGTGGGGCCGCACGATCGCCATGACGCCGGCGGTGAAGGAGCGCGTGGATCAGATCTGGCAGAGTCTGGGAATCTGAGAGGTTGCAGGTTGCAGGTTGCGGGTTGCACGGTTTCACGTGACCCGCGTCAGGCTTTGCTGGTAAAATCGTTCCCGGCGGGCCCCTGCGCATTGTGGCACGGCCAACCTGGTCAGGTCGGGAACGAAGCAGCCACAGCCGTTTCCCATGAGTGCCGTAGACAAGGCTCGCCTTCTAATTTTTCCCCTCCGTAAAGTCCTGAAAAGGATGCCCCCTGTCAGGTAAAATGCAGCGCATACCTCACCGTCGGCACCCTTATGTCCTATCAAGTTCTGGC
>JAYUWF010000315.1:0-33440 GCA_043753685.1 Herminiimonas sp. | reverse complement strand
AAAGCCTTCCGACCGCGCTGTACTGGCTCGATCGCGCGGCGCAGCAGAATATTGCCGAGGCCTGGGGTCTGATCGGCCGACATGTGCCGTGCGAAGTGGCGTTGCGCGTCGGGCTTGGCCAGAGCGTGCTGTGCTGGTATGAACGCGCCTATGACGCCGGCGATGCGCAGGCCGGATTTGAACTGGCGCGGCTGGTGCTGGCAATGCCGGCGCAGGCGGTCACGCCGCCGTTGCGCCACAAGGCGCTGTCGGCACTGGGACCGGAAGCGTGCGCCGGGTCTGCGCCGGCGCGGGCGGCAATGGCCAACGCAAGACCGGTTCAGTCCGGCGCCGAAATGACCGGCGCCGTTTTTGATCCGGCGCTG
Organism: Herminiimonas sp.; assembly: GCA_043753685.1. Classification (GTDB taxonomy): domain Bacteria; phylum Pseudomonadota; class Gammaproteobacteria; order Burkholderiales; family Burkholderiaceae_D; genus JANXSS01. Next base: position 33,075 of record JAYUWF010000315.1, on the reverse strand, counting down.
TTGCAGCGTGGGGAGCAGGCGTTGTACCAAAGCGCCACTGCCGACCCCGTCGAGATCGAAGCGCGACTCGAACGCAGCGCCACGGCCGGCGACGGCCAGGCGCGGCTATCGCTGGGGCTATGGCTGGCCCGCATCGACAGCGATGGCGTACGGGTGCCGTCGGTTCCCGGTGCGGCGCAATACAAGCGGGCGATTCGCTGGTTGCTGCTGGCAGCCGGACAGGGTCTGGCGGAGGCAGCCTATGCGTTGTCGAAGATTTATCTCAAGCCGGAATTTTCACAGCGTAGCGTGCAGGATGCGCGCCTGCACCTGGAGCGCGCGGCGCTGGCCGGGCACGCGCAGGCACAACATGAAATGGGCATCAGCGCATGGCGCCTGCGGCGGCGCGACCCGGCGGCCGACATCCGGGCCGCCTACTGGTTGCAGCAAGCCGCAGCCAAAGGGGTACGGGCGGCCGCGGAACTGCTCGAGAAAGTCGCGCCGGCGCCGGCGCCGGCCGCGTGGGCGCGTGCACTGCTGGCCGGCTTGCCGCCGGGCGCCAGCGAATGTCATCCAGCGCTCACGGCGCGCATCGAACTGGCCTCGATCTTTGGCCTCTCACGCGCCGAAGCATTGTTGATCGATTTGCGCACCGCCGACTGCAATCACTGCCTGCTCGTCGATGTGCGCGCCGGCCACGGCCACAGCCGGCGCCGCCTGATCGGCGTGCCGGCGCTGCAACAACGGCATGCATTGCTGCGCATTACGCGCCGGCTGGAAGAATGCGGGGATTTGCGCGCCAGTAGCGAAAGTAATGGCGATCGACGCCGTTTGCCGGCCGAGGCGGATGTACTGCGTAGCACGCTGCGCAGCAATTATCGCCAGCGGCTCTACCGGCTCAAGCAATTGCAGGCCAGTAGCGTTGCCGTGTCGGCTGCGCACGGCCATGGCGGATAAGCAGGCAAGGCCGTTTTTGGCCGTGCGAGTCGCCGCAAGGCGCGATCGGCCATCGACTGCCCAGGCAATCCTGCAGGTGGTTCAAGCCGCCGCTTGAATGGTTGGCGCCAACGTGATCTCACCTTCGAAGACCGTCACTGCCGGACCGGTCAGATAGACCGGCGCGCTGCCGCCGGCCCAGCCGATCGACAGGTCGCCGCCGCGGGTCTCGACCGTCACCAGCGCATCGAGCAGGCCGCGCCGGATACCGCTGACGACCGCGGCGCACGCGCCGGTGCCGCAAGCGAGCGTCTCGCCGGCGCCGCGCTCGTGGACGCGCAGGCGGATGTGCGCACGCGACAGTATTTGCATGAAGCCGGCGTTGACGCGGCGTGGAAAGCGGGGGTGCGATTCGATCAGCGGGCCATCCTGCTCCACCGGCGCCGCGTTGGTATCGTCGACGATCTGCACCGCATGCGGGTTCCCCATCGACAGCACCGCGACCCAGTGCGTGCGGCCGGCGATTTCCAGCGGCCAGAGCGCCTCTTCCCCGACCAATCGCGGCGCCAGGCCGGCCGAGTCGAACGGTACCTCCGCCGGCGTCAGGACCGGCGCGCCCATGTTGACCGTGATGCGGCCATCGGCTTCGAGCAAAGGTTCGATCACGCCCGACATGGTTTCGACCCGCAGCGTGCGCTTGCTCGTCAAGCCGCGGTCGGTCACGAATTTCACGAAGGCGCGCGCGCCATTGCCGCATTGCTCGACTTCGCCACCGTCGGCGTTATAGATCCGATAGCGGAAGTCGGTGTCCGGCGTGCGCGCTTGCTCGACTACCAGGATCTGGTCGGCGCCGATGCCGAAGTGACGATCGGCCAGCGCCCGCCATTGCGCCGGCGCCAGTTCGAGCGCGTGCGCGGTGGCGTCGAGGACGATGAAGTCGTTGCCGGCGCCATGCATCTTGGTGAACTTGAGTTTCATGCGCCGATTATAACGGCTTCATTGCGCCAGCCAGGCCTGTGCCGCTGTCCTCAGCCGGCCGCCGTGTCGGTCTTGCCAGCATCGCCGCGGGAGCCGTCGTCGTCGTGGTGGTGCGCGCTCGGGCGGCCATACAGATCCGGCTCGCCGGGCGGGCGCGTCTTGAAGCGCTTGTGGGTCCACAGGTATTCGGCCGGTGTCTTGCGTACCTGTTCTTCGATGAACCGGTTCATGCGGGTGGTGGCGGCCACCAGGTCCGGTCCCGGATAGTCGTCCCAGCGCGGATGGAATCGCACGATCCAGCCGCGGTAATGCGGCAGATAAGTGGCGATCACCGGAATCACGCTGGCATCGGTGGCCGCCGCAATGCGTGCGGTGGCCGTGAGCGTGGCGGCCGGTATGCCGAAAAACGGCACGAAGGCCGCGTCCTTGATGCCGAAGTCCATGTCCGGCAGCATGAAGAACGGCAGCCTGGCCCGCATTGCGCGAATCACCGGCTTGATGCCGGCGCTGCGGGCAAAGATCTTGACCGGATGGAAGCGCTCCCGACCGCGCCGCAGGGCATCGTCGAATACCTTGTTCTGCTGCCGGGTATAAATGGAGCAGGCCGAAGCCTCGAGTGCGATCGCCACGCCGGCCACGTCCAGGCAAACGAAATGCGGACACAGCAGGATCAGCGGACCGGCGGCGAAGGCGTCGAGCGGTACGCCGGGCTCGACCCGGATCAGCCGGCGCAGGCGCCGTTCCGAGGCCCACCAGAGAATGCCGCGCTCCAGGATGCTGCGCGCGTACGCCTGAAAATGCCGCCGCGCCAGCCGACGCCGCGCAGGCTCGTCCAGCTCGGGCAGGCACAGGCGCAGATTGATCAGGGTGATTTTCCGGCGCGGCGCCATCACCACGAACAACAGGCTGCCGATGGCTTCACCCAGCCGGCCCAGGACCGGCAGGGGCAACCAGTGCAGCAGCCACATCGCTGCCAGCAGGGCCCTCACGAAGGCGCCATCGCAGCTTCCGCCGGGCCGGGAGCCGGTGGTGGCGCCACCCCGCTCGGTACCTTGAAACGGTTGTAGCTCCAGAAGTATTGCGCCGGGCAGCGCGCGATCAGTGCTTCCATCGCGGCGTTGATCGCGCGTGCCTGCCCTTCCGGGGTGGTGGCCTGCAATGGCTCGCACGGTACGAAGCGCACCACGAAACCGCGTCCCGCCGGCAAACGTTCGGCGTAGGACAGGATGATGGCGGCGCCGGTCATCTGTTGTAACTTGGCTGGCAGCGTCATGGTGTAGGCCGGGGTGTCGAAGAACGGCGCCCACACGCCTTCGCCGTGTTGTGGCACCTGGTCCGGCAACAGGCCGACCGCGCCGCCGCCTTTCAGCGCTTTGAGCAGCATGCGCACGCCACCCAGGTTGGCGGGCGCGAGCAGGAGATTGGGGCGCGAGCGGGCGCCTTCGATCAAGGGTTTCAAGGCGCTCTTGCGCGGCGGCCGGTAGAGCGCGGTCAGCGGCAGTTTCGCGGCGATCGCCTGGGCGATGATTTCGAAACAACCCAGATGCGGCGTCAAAAAGATCACGCCCCGGCCGGCATCGAGCGCCGCTTGCGCCAGCGCCCAGTCGTCGATGCGGGCAGTCGCCAGGACCCGCGCCGGCGGTGCGCACCAGACAAAGGGCAGTTCCAGCAGGCTCTTGCCGGATTCACCGATGGCACGCCGGCGCTGGTCGGCATAGCCGGCCCGCGCCAGGTTCAAATCCAGGCGCCGGCGATACGACGGCGAAGCCAGATACACCAGCCATCCAAGCAGCATGCCGAGCACATGCAGCACGCCCAATGGCAGGTGGGACAGGAGTCGGAAGAGTGAGACGAGCATCGAGGCGGGCCGTTAATTCTGCCGAATTTTTTCAAGACGGGTAAAATATCATGAAAGTTTCCGGCAGCTTCGCCGTAATCTTAATAGTGACAGCATGGTTTTGATCGGTCTTGCGGCACATTGCATGGCTGGCACACAGCACCGAATTACAGCAAGGCGGCTCCAACGTCGCCCGTTACAACCGCCGAGTTAACAGACAACTTGCGAGGCGGTCTATAAATTTCGCTAAAGCGTCGCAGGCTCATTTGGTTGGCCGCGACATGGTCACCCACTTTTTTCAGGAGCCTGCCATGGCCAATTCCTACCTGTTTACCTCGGAATCCGTTTCCGAAGGCCATCCCGACAAGGTCTCCGACCAGATCTCGGACGCCATCCTCGATGCCATCCTGGCCATTGACCCGAAGGCGCGCGTTGCCGCCGAAACCCTCTGCAATACCGGCCTGGTGGTGTTGGCCGGTGAAATCACCACGCATGCCAACGTCGATTACATCGGCGTGGCGCGCGAGACCATCAAGCGCATCGGTTACGACAACGCCGATTACGGTATCGACTATAAAAGCTGTGCCGTCATGGTCTGCTACGACAAGCAGTCGCCCGATATCGCCCAGGGCGTCGATGAAGGCAGTGGCATGGATCTCGACCAGGGTGCCGGCGACCAGGGCCTGATGTTCGGCTACGCCTGCGACGAGACACCGGAACTGATGCCGGCCGCGATCCACTATGCGCATCGCATCGTGGAACGGCAGTCGCAGTTGCGCAAGGACGGGCGCCTGCCGTGGCTGCGTCCGGATGCGAAGTCGCAGGTGACCCTGCGCTACGTCGATGGCAAGCCGGTCGGCATCGACACCATCGTGCTGTCGACCCAGCATGCGCCGGAGATCACGCATAAACAGATCGAAGAAGCGGTGATCGAAATGATCATCAAGCCGGTTGTGCCACAGGATTGGCTCAACAATACCCGTTATCTGGTCAATCCAACCGGTCGTTTCGTCATTGGCGGCCCGCAGGGCGATTGTGGATTGACCGGGCGCAAGATCATCGTCGATACTTATGGTGGCGCTGCGCCACATGGCGGTGGCGCGTTTTCCGGCAAGGATCCGTCGAAGGTCGATCGCTCGGCAGCCTATGCCGGCCGCTATGTGGCCAAGAACATCGTGGCCGCCGGACTGGCCAGCCGCTGCCAGATCCAGGTGTCGTATGCGATCGGCATTGCCAAGCCGACTTCGGTGATGGTGACGACTTTTGGTACCGGCAAGATCAGCGATGAAAAGCTGGCCGAACTGGTGCTCGAACTGTTCGACCTGCGGCCGAAAGGCATCGTGCAAATGCTCGACCTGCTGCGCCCGATCTATCAAAAAACTGCTGCATATGGCCACTTTGGCCGCGAGGAACCGGAATTCACATGGGAACGTACCGACAAGGCGGCAGCGTTGCGGGCGCTGGCTGGATAGTCAACGGCTCGAGTTGGTACCGGCAGTGCTGAAGACGGCCAGCCTTTGCGCGGTATCGATGGCAATGGTGATGCTGCTGGTAGGGGCGCCCCCGGTCGCCGCAGCCCGGCCCACGGCCGCCAAGGCAGGGTCCGCCGCGCCTGCCAAAAATGATTCCGCACAATGGTGCAAGCGCCTGAGCGAACGCCTGCCCGGCGTGACCGCCGCATCGTGCCAGAAACAGGGCCTGGTCGCCAGCGGCGCCCGTTCCCGCAACGGCTTTCCGATCCTGATCCGGCGCTTCTCGCCGCCCAAGACGCGCGACGCGAAAGGCCAGGGCCGCGAGCCGGCCCGCGCGCCGATCCGCATCCTGCTGCTCGGCGGCATACACGGCGACGAACTCACGGCATCCGCCATCGTGTTCCAGTGGATGAAAATGATTCCCTCCGGCGGCGCCCAGAATTTCATCTGGGATGTCGTGCCGGTTCTCAACCCCGACGGCTTGCTGGCTGCGCGACCGCTGCGGGTCAATGCGAACGGCGTCGACCTGAACCGGAACTTCCCTACGCCTGGCTGGAATACCGAGGCACCGCGCTACTGGATCAAGGAAACCGGCAGCGATCCACGCCGTTTTCCCGGCAAGACGCCCTTGTCGGAACCCGAAACGCGCTGGGTCAACGCGGAAATGCAGCGCTTCAAGCCGCACGTCATCATTTCGGTCCATGCACCGTTTGGCGTTCTCGATTTCGATGGTCCGGCGCCGGCGCCGCAGCGTTTCGGCCGCCTGGTATTGAATCCGGTCGGCGTGTATCCCGGTTCGCTCGGCAACTACAGCGGCAAGTTCAGGAATGTGCCGGTGATTACGATCGAACTGCCGAATGCCCAGGCGATGCCGAGCGACGCCGAGGCGCAGAAGATCTGGCTCGACATGCTCGACTGGCTGGTGCGCACGTCACAGAAATCGGGACCTGCCTGAGGACACGGGGCAGGGCAGGCTGGCGGCGCTGAACCTGTTCATTTCGACAAGCAATCTCGGGCACGGCGCGCATACCGTTGGCCAACTGCCACGGCGTGCTTGGGCTGCGCCGGGTTTTGCCTTAACTCGGTTATAATCCCACCCCCAAGGAGCGTTGCAGCACCGGTTCCGGTGCCAGGCTTGGATGGCTTTTCCCCCGCAACTGCGCTCACGTTTCTTTTTTTCTAACGAAAGGAGGGCGTGATGAACGCCGCAGTTTTAAACACCAATTCCACTCCATTTAAAGACTTCCACGTTGCCGATCTCAGTCTCGCCGACTGGGGCCGCAAAGAAATCAGGATCGCCGAGACGGAAATGCCCGGCCTGATGGCGATCCGTGAAGAATTTGCCGCTGCCCAGCCGTTGAAGGGTGCGCGCATCACCGGCTCCATCCACATGACAATCCAGACCGCGGTCCTGATCGAGACGCTCGAAGCGCTCGGCGCACAGGTGCGCTGGGCTTCGTGCAACATCTATTCGACCCAGGATCACGCCGCTGCAGCCATCGCCGCGGCCGGCACGCCGGTATTTGCCTTCAAGGGCGAGTCGCTGGACGACTATTGGGAATTCACCCACCGCATCTTCGAATGGCCGAACGGTGCCAACGGCGCAGAACACGCCAACATGATTCTCGACGACGGCGGCGATGCGACCCTGTTGCTGCATCTGGGCACGCGCGCCGAGCAGGATGCATCGGTGCTCGACAATCCGACCTCGGAAGAAGAAATCTGCCTCTTCAATTCGATCAAGAAGCGCCTGGCCACGACCACCGGCTGGTATTCCAAGCGCCTGGCCGAAGTCAAGGGCGTGACCGAAGAGACCACCACCGGCGTGCATCGCCTGTACCAGATGCACAAGGAAGGCAAGCTGGCCTTCCCGGCAATCAACGTCAACGATTCGGTCACCAAGTCGAAGTTCGACAACCTGTACGGTTGCCGTGAATCGCTGGTCGACGGCATCAAGCGCGCCACCGACGTCATGATCGCCGGCAAGGTCGCGGTCGTGGCCGGTTATGGCGACGTCGGCAAGGGTTCGGCCCAAGCGCTGCGGGCTCTGTCGGCCCAGGTCTGGGTCACCGAGATCGATCCGATCTGCGCGCTGCAGGCAGCGATGGAAGGCTACCGCGTCGTGACCATGGATTACGCGGCAGAACATGCCGACATCTTCGTCACCGCCACCGGCAACTACCACGTCATCACGCATGCGCACATGCAGAAGATGAAGGACCAGGCGATCGTCTGCAACATCGGCCATTTCGACAACGAGATCGAAGTCGCGGCCCTGAAGCAGTACACTTGGGAGAACATCAAGCCACAGGTCGATCACGTGATTTTCCCGGACGGCAAGCGCATCATCCTGCTGGCAGAGGGCCGCCTGGTCAACCTCGGTTGCGGTACCGGTCATCCTTCGTACGTGATGAGTTCGTCCTTCGCCAATCAGGTGATCGCCCAGATCGAACTGTTCGGCCAGACGGCCAAGTATCCGGTCGGCGTCTACACCTTGCCGAAGCACCTGGATGAAAAGGTTGCGCGTCTGCAGTTGAAGAAACTGAATGCGCAACTGACCGAGCTGAGCACCGAGCAGGCCGATTACATCGGCGTGCAAACGGTGGGCCCTTACAAGCCTGAGACCTATCGTTACTGATCGGGTTGAGCGTTGTTGATCGTTATTGACCATCCGCGCAATTCCTGCTGAGCATCGCATCCGCCACGGTCGTTCGACCGGGGCGGACGGCTTGGCAAACTGTCAGCTTGTTTCTGATAAAAATGACCGATCCAAATTTCAGCATCGAATTCTTTCCTCCCAAGACGCCCGAGGGCGTGGCCAAACTGCGCGCCACGCGCCAGGCCTTGGCGAGCTTGAAGCCGCGCTATTTTTCGGTGACCTTCGGCGCCGGCGGCTCGACCCAGCAAGGCACGCTCGACACCGTCATCGATATCCGCCGCGACGGCCTGGAAGCCGCGCCGCATCTGTCGTGCCTGGGCAGTTCGCGCGAGAGCGTGCGGGAGATCCTGGCGCAGTACCAGGCGCAGGATATTCGCCGCCTGGTGGCGCTGCGCGGCGATCTGCCGAGCGGTTATGGCGCGGTCGATTTCGCTTCGGGCGAATTTCGGTATGCCAACGAACTGGTCGAATTCATCCGCGCCGAGACCGGCGACTGGTTCCACATCGAAGTGGCGGCCTACCCGGAAATGCATCCGCAGGCAAAGTCGCCGCACGACGACATGCAGCATTTTGCGCGCAAGGTGAAGGCTGGCGCGAATGCCGCCATTACCCAGTATTTTTACAATGCCGACGCTTATTTCCGCTTCGTCGACGAAGCGCGGCGCGCCGGCGTCGACGTACCGATCGTGGCTGGCATCATGCCGATCACGAACTACACGCAGCTGCTGCGGTTTTCAGAGATGTGCGGCGCCGAGATACCGCGCTGGGTGCGCCTGAAACTGGCCAGCTATGGCGACGATGCGGTGTCGATCCGGGCCTTCGGCCTGGACGTGGTCACGGCGCTGTGCGAGCGGCTTCTGGCCGGCGGCGCACCGGGCCTGCATTTCTATACCTTGAACCAGGCTGCCGCCACCACGGCGGTCTGGCGCGGGCTCATTCCGGCGTAACGCCGGTCTCAGTGATCACCACGTCCATCGCCCGGTCGTGGGTTTCCACTTCAAAATCCACTCGGCCACAGGCATACGCAATGCCGATGGCTTCCAGTCGCGGATCGGCCGCCAGCGTACGGTCATAGAACCCTCCGCCGTACCCGATCCGAAAACCGCGCCCGTCGAAACCGACACACGGAATCAGCAACGCCTGCGGTGCGATGTGGATGGTGGTCACGGGTGTGGCGATGCCCCAGCGGTCGATCTCGACAGGGTCGCCCGGCGTCCATCGTGCAAACACCAGCGGCGCCGCTTTGCCTGCCACCACCGGTAGTGCCAGCTGCACCCCTGCGGCCGCCAGCTGCGCATATGACCCGCGCAAGTCCGGCTCTGCCCGGATCGGCCAATACACCCCCAACACCTGAACCGGATGCCGTCGTAACCAGGTCACAACAGCCGTGCCGATCGCATCGTCATGCGCGCACCGTTCGGCATCCGGCAAGGCTGCACGGGCATTGAGCAGACTCGCGCGCAAATCGCGCTTTGATTGATGTTTCACATGCACCTTTTCCACCACAGTTGCAGCGTTTTCACGTGCTATCCTCGACCCGGTCGGCATTCGTATTTTGAAAGAAAATAAAGCAATGAGTCATAGAAACTTGGCGCGTGGTGTTGCAGTTGCAATGCTTATCGGAATCGCCCTTGGAAGCTTCCCGGCCAGTGCGCAATCGGCCAGGGGCAGCAGCACTTATGCCACCGACGACGACACCTTCGTCGCGTTGCGCGAAGCAGTGCGCCGGGACGACGCCGCGACCGCCTTCGCGCTGGCCGACCGGCTGCCCAATTATACGATTCCCTCCTACGTCGATTATTACCGCCTCAAGGTGCGCTTGCGCGATGCTGCGCCGGGTGAAATACGCGCCTTCCTGACCCGCTACGAACGCACCGCGATTGCCGACCGGATGCGCAACGACTGGTTGCTGGAACTCGGCCGCACCCGTAACTGGGCCCTCTTCGATGAACAGTATCCGCAGTTCGTCCTCAACGACGATTCGCAACTCAAGTGCTATGCCTTGCTCTCGAGCGCCCTGAAGGGCCAGAAGGTGGCTGACGAAGCGCGCGCGCATCTGACGTCGACCTCGAATTACGGCGACGCTTGCTCGACCCTGGTGGTGACGCTGCTGCAGAACGGACAGTTTTCAGTGTCGGATGTCTGGGCGCAGGTACGCCTGGCGGCCGAAGCCGGCAATCTCGGCGTTGCCAGGCGTCTTGTGCTGCAGGCCGAAGCACCCGAAACCCTGATCGTGCGGGCACTCGAAAAACCCGATACGGTGCTCTCGCGCGGCGTTGGCGCCGGCCGCACCGCGCATGAAGCCTTCATCGTCGCCCTCGGGCGCAGCGCGCGCAACAATCCCGCCGATGCCGCCAATGCGCTGCTGCTGGCCGGCGAACAGTTGACGCCCGCCGAACGCTCGCTGGGTTGGGCCCAGATCGCGCTGCAGGCCGCCATCAAGCTGGCGCCGGACGCCATGGCGTACTGGCGCAAGGCAATGGGCGCGCCGCTGTCGCAGGACGGCTATCAATGGCAGGTGCGCTCGGCATTGCGCGCCGGCGACTGGAAGTTCGTCAAGGCTGCGATCGAGGCAATGCCGCCGGCGCTGCGCGCCGACAGCGCCTGGATCTACTGGCATGCCCGCGCGCTGCAGAACGAGGGCCGCACGCAGGATGCGCAATTGCAGTTCCAGTCGATCTCGGCGATCTCCGGCTTCTACGGCCAGCTGGCGCTGGAAGAACTCGGGCAAAAGATTGTGTTGCCGGCACGCCCGGCGCCGTTGACAGCCGAAGAGCTGGCGCCGATGGCGCAGAACCCCGGGTTCAAGCGCGCCATGAAATTCTTCGACCTGAACCTGCGCTTTGAAGGCTATCGCGAGTGGAACTGGGAACTGCGCCGCATGAACGAGCGCCAGCACCTGGCCGCGGCAGAATTCGCGCGCCAGGTCAACCTGCTCGACCGCATGGTCAACACCTCCGACCGGACCCAGGTCGCGGTCGATTACACCCAGCGCTTTCCCTCGCCCTATGCCGACATCATGCGCGCCAATGCGCAGCCACTCGGGCTGGATGTGGCGTGGGTGTACGGCCTGATCCGGCAGGAATCGCGTTTCATCCTGAATGCGCGCTCACACGTCGGCGCTTCCGGCCTGATGCAGCTGATGCCGGCGACCGCCAGCTTCGTGGCGCGCAAGATCGGCATGGAGGGGTTCACCGCGAACCAGGTCAACGACATACCGGTCAACATCCGGCTCGGCGCGAATTATCTGCGCATGGTGCTGAGCGACCTGGATGGTTCGCAGGCGCTGGCCACCGCTGCCTACAATGCCGGGCCGGGCCGTCCACGGGCGTGGCGGGCAACCCTGCCGCGCGCGGTGGAAGGCGCGATTTTCGCCGAATCGATTCCCTTTGCAGAGACGCGCGGCTACGTCAAAAACGTTTTGTCGAATGCAACGTATTATGCTGCCTTGTTCGACAATCAACCGCAATCGCTGAAGTCCCGACTGGGATCGGTGGCGCCGAAAGGGTTTGTCGCGTCCGAATTGCCCTGACAGGATTTTTCCCATGATCGATCTCAACGCCGGCGCCATGCGCTATCCCTCGATACTGGTGGTCGGCGGTACCGGATTCATCGGCGCCCACCTGGTAGCGCAACTGGCCGCCGGCGGCCGCCGCGTGATCGTGCCGACCCGGCATCAGAGCCGCTCGCGCAGGTTTGCGGTGCTGCCGACAGTCGAAGTGGTCGAAGCCGATGTCCACGATCCGGCGGTCCTGTCGCGCATGATGCGCGAGGTCGATGCGGTCATCAACCTGGTCGGCGTCCTGCATTCCGGTCATGGCGCCGCCGGATCGAAGTACGGCCCCGCTTTCGCCCGTGCGCATGTCGAACTGCCAAAAAAGATCGTCGCCGCCTGCCTGGCCAACGGCGTGCACCGCTATCTGCACATGAGTGCGCTGGGCGCCTCGGCGCAGGGCCCGTCGATGTATCTGCGCTCCAAGGCCGACGGCGAAGCGGCTGCCTTTGCGCCCGGCCTGGAGACCACCGTGTTCCGGCCGTCGGTGGTGTTCGGCCCGGAAGACCAGTTCCTGAACCTGTTTGCAAAACTGCAGAAATTTTTTCCCGTCATGCCGCTCGGCGGCGCCGATGCCCGCTTCCAGCCGGTGTACGTGGGCGACGTGGCCCAGGCCTTCGTCAACGCCCTGGAACATCCTTCTACCTTCGGCAAGGTGTATGAACTGGCCGGTCCGAAGGTCTATACCCTGAAAGAACTGGTGCAGCTGGCCGGCGAATATGCCGGGCATGCGCGACCGGTGATCGGTCTGCCACCCGCACTCGCAAGGCTGCAGGCGCTGGCCCTGGAATGGATGCCGGGCGGTCCGCTCATGAGCCGCGACAATCTGGACTCGATGAAGCAAGATAACATTGCATCCGGACCGATCGCGCCCGAGCTGGGCATCACGCCGACACCGCTGGAAGCCGTGGCGCCGCGGTATCTGGCGCACAATCGCTGAATGCGCCGCTGAATGCGCAAAGGTCCTCACCGGCGCGCCCAGTGCGACCGGCTGCTGTGCTTCCATCCTTTCACTCTATCTGACGCGCCATGCAAACTACCGAACTCGATCCTACCCTGTCGCAAACACTGGATCAGGCTGAAAAAACCGGCCTGACCCTGGTCATCGGCAACAAGAATTATTCGACCTGGTCGATGCGGCCGTGGGTAGCGATGACGGCCTTCAACATACCGTTCAAGGAAGTGCGGGTGGTGCTCGATCGCCCGGACACGGCGACCCTCATCGCGCAGTATTCTTCGGCGGGACGGGTGCCGGTGCTGGTGGTGGGCGAGACCGCGATCTGGGATTCGCTGGCCATCTGCGAATATCTGGCCGAGCAATTCCCTGAAAAAAACATGTGGCCACGCGACGTGGTGTGCCGCGCCCTGGCGCGCTCGGTGTGCGCCGAAATGCATTCGGGCTTCGGTGATCTGCGCCAGGCGATGTGGATGAACATTCGCGCCCGTTTTCCGGGCAAGGGCCGCACTCCCGGCGCCCAGGGCGACATCGGCCGCATCTGCGAAATCTGGGAAGACTGCATGTCGCGCAGCGGCCCGAACGATTTCCTGTTCGGCGAATTCTCGATTGCCGACGCTTTCTATGCGCCGGTGGTGATGCGCTTCCGCACCTATGACGTGTCCTTGGCCCCGGCGCTGCAGGCATACGTGGATCGGGTCGCGGCGCATCCGGCAGTTGCGCAATGGATCGCCGGCGCACTGGCCGAGACCGAGACCGCCGCCAAGTACGACACATACCCGGACTGAGCCGGCCACCCATGCAAGACGGATCCATGCAGCGCTATCTGGTCGGCGGCGCGGTGCGCGACCGCCTGCTCGGCCTGCCGGTGCAGGATCGTGATTATGTGGTCGTTGGCGCCACGCCCGAACAGATGCTGGCGCAGGGTTATACGCCGGTCGGCAAGGACTTTCCGGTCTTCCTGCATCCGCAGACGCATGAAGAACATGCCCTGGCACGCACCGAGCGCAAGACCGCGCCCGGCTATCGCGGCTTCGTCTTTCACGCCAATGCCGAGGTCACACTGGAACAGGACCTGGCGCGGCGCGACCTGACCATCAATGCCATGGCCGAAGCCGAGGACGGCACCCTGGTCGATCCATTCCACGGCCAGCGCGATCTGCAGGCGGGCATTTTGCGGCACGTCTCGCCGGCATTCCTGGAAGACCCGGTGCGCATCCTGCGGCTGGCGCGCTTTGCCGCGCGCTTCACGCACTTCACGGTGGCGCCCGAGACTGCGGCGCTGATGCGGGCGATGGTCGACAGCGGGGAAGTCGATGCGCTGGTGCCGGAGCGGGTCTGGCAAGAATTTTCCAAGGGCCTGATGGAAGGCGTGCCGTCGAGGATGCTCGACGTCTTGCGGGAATGTGGCGCCCTGGCGCGCCTGTTGCCGATGCTGGCGCCGCTGGCCACGTCGCCAGGAACATCGGACGAACGGTCGACGGTTGCAGCGGTGCTGGCCCCGCTCGATGCCGCCGCCGGTGCGCAAGCGGCGCTGCCGGTGCGACTTGCGGTTCTGCTGCAGACTGCTACGGATGACGCGGGCGGCACGGATGCCGTCGAGGCGGCCTGCGCACGCTTGAAGGTACCGGGCGAATGCCGCGACCTGGCCGTCATGAGCGCGCGTGAACGCCGCGCTGTGCGCACCGGGTCGCGCACAGCTCCGGAGATGGTGGCAACGCTGGAACGTTGCGACGCCTTTCGCAAGCCGGCGCGCTTTCATCAATTGCTCGAAGTGCTAGATTTCGTCGAACCCGCGTCGCGAGGCGCCGTGACCACCGCGGATTGGCACGCTGCACTGGCCGCTGCGCGCAGCGTCGACGCCGGCACCGTCGCGCGTGCGGTGTCACAAACCCACCCTGATCAACCGCAACGCATCAACGATGCCGTGCGCGCGGCACGGGTGGCGAGCGTGGCAGGCCAGTTCCCGGCTTGATCGCTGGCGCGGCTAATTGCCACCCGAAATCATTCGCGCCCTGCTAATTTTTAATTACAAATTTGTCAAGATTCTATCCAATCGCAAATTAAGGTGAACCGCTCTGGAATAAGCTGCCGGTATCGCCTACAATGCGTTTGTGCGTCGCACCATAAATCTGGTCGTGACGCGTCACTAAGGGGTCTTGATGAATTCGTCGAACACACTTCAACGGAATGTCTCCGGCAGTCAGCAGCCGCACCAGGACCACGGCCGCAGCCAGCCGGTGGTGCGCGTAAAGGAACTATCGGAGCGTGATCGTCGGCGCTTGCTGATGCACTTTCTCGATCTCGCCGATAGCGACCGCTTACTACGGTTCGGTAACGTGTTGCCAGACGAACTGGTTACCCGCTACGTACAGCGCCTCGATTTCAGCCGTGACACGGTGTTCGGCGTCTTCGATGCCGATTTGAAGCTGGTGGGCGTCGGGCACCTGGCATTTGTGCCCTGCGATACAAAACCGGTATTCACGTCGGCTACCGAGAAGGAACGCATCGCCGAATTCGGCGTGTCGGTATCTTCCAGCGCACGCGGTCGCGGTATCGGCACCCGGCTGTTCGAACGCGCCGCCATCCATTGCCGCAATGAAGATGTCGACACGCTTGCCATGCAGTGCTTGTCGTCGAACCAGACCATGATCCACATCGCGCGAAAAGCCGGCATGCAGATCCAGCGTGCCCATGGCGAAGCAGATGCTTTCCTCAAGCTGAGCCCTGCCAATCCCGCCAGCATGCTGCAGGAAGCAGTCGAAGAGCAGGTCGCTTCCCTCGATTACACGATCCGCGCCAATACCCGTGCCGCCGCGCGCTGGCTGTCGCAACTGCCGGCCCACCTGCCGAACTTCAAAGACGACGACAAGTAAGCCGAGCGGTCAGGGGAAGTCGGGCCGGGCGCGTCATTTCGCCGCTCGCCCGACATGGCTCAGACCAGCGGTAGCGCCGTCGTGTCCTTCACCCGCTGCAACGCAAAGCTCGATTTCACGTCCAGCACCGCCGGATGACGCAGCAGCGTCTCCATCATGAAGCGCGAAAAATGCTGCATGTCCTCCACATGCACGCGCAACAGATAATCCATTTCCCCCGTCATCGCATAGCAGGCCACCACTTCCGGCCAATGCGCCACCGAGACCGCAAAATCGGCGCGCGGCGAGGCAGCATGCAGATTCGCATGGACTGCTGCCGCCAGCGGCGCGTCGCTGTGCTTTTCCAGGCGCACGTTGACGTACGCCAGCAAGCCGAGACCGATCTTGTCCGGATCGAGCAGGGCAACGTATTGGCGGATCACGCCGGCTTCTTCCAGACGCTTGATGCGGCGCAGGCAGGGCGATGGCGACAGGTTGACGCGCTCGGCGACTTCCTGGTTCGACAAACGGCCGTCCTGCTGGAGAATCGACAGAATCTTCCGATCAGTTTTATCCAGTGCGAATACGGGCATGATCGACCTGTAAGAGTTGGGGTGGTGGCATATTATTGCGTCATTGTGGACTTCCGGGGAGTCATTTGCAATTAACTGCCACCGCGCGCGGCTTACACTCGTGCCAATGGGTCGCACGCCGCCGGCCGCCATTTCAGGAGATGACACGCATGGACTTCCAGCCTTGGGACAACCCGATGGGCACCGATGGATTCGAATTCATCGAGTACGCCGCACCCGATCCGAAAGCACTGGGCGCCCTGTTCGAACAAATGGGGTTTGCCGCCATCGCGCGCCATCGCCACAAGGACGTGACGCTGTACCGTCAGGGTGAAATCAATTTCATCATCAATGCCGAGCAGGATTCGTTTGCGCAGCGTTTCGCACGGCACCACGGGCCATCGATCTGCGCCATCGCATTCCGGGTCGACGATGCGGCGGCCGCCTACCGCCGGGCGCTGGAACTCGGCGCCTGGGGTTTCGACAACAAGAACGGCCCGATGGAATTGAACATACCCGCCATCAAGGGCATCGGCGATTCGCTGATCTATTTCGTCGACCGCTGGCGCGGCAAGGATGCGGCGCGCGGCATCGACGCTGGCGCGATCGGCGACATCAGCATCTACGACGTCGATTTCGTGGCGATCCCCGGCGCCCAGGCAAACCCCCTCGGCAACGGCCTGACCTACATCGATCATCTGACCCACAATGTGCATCGCGGTCGCATGAAGGAGTGGGCCGAGTTCTATGAAAACCTGTTCAATTTCCGCGAGGCGCGTTACTTCGACATCGAAGGAAAACTGACCGGCCTGAAATCGAAGGCGATGACTTCGCCGTGCGGCAAGATTCGCATACCGATCAATGAATCCTCGGACGACAAGTCGCAGATCGCGGAATACCTCGACCTGTATCACGGCGAGGGCATCCAGCACATCGCACTGGGCACGAAGGACATTTACGCCACCATCGAACAGATGAAGAACCGCCAGGTCGTGTTCCAGGACACGATCGAAACCTATTACGACCTGATCGATCGGCGCTTGCCTGGCCACGGCGAAGACCTGGCAGAACTGCGCCGCCTGCGCATCCTGGTCGACGGTACCAGCGACGCCACTCAGCGCGAGCTGCTGCTGCAGATCTTTACGCAAACCGTGATCGGCCCGATCTTTTTCGAGATCATCCAGCGCAAGGGCGACCAGGGTTTTGGCGAAGGCAATTTCCGCGCGCTGTTCGAATCGATCGAACTCGACCAGATCCGTCGTGGCGTGCTGAAGGACGAGAGCACCACGACATGAGTACCGACGTTCTCGATGCAGCGGGTACGGCGCAGGCAGATTTCCTGAACGCGCTCGCCGAAAAATCGGATGGCGGCACCTTACGCGGCGACTACACGCAGGCCGATGCCGACTACGTGGTGCAACAGGATCATGCGGCCTACACGCCGGCCCAGCACGCGCTGTGGCGCCAGTTGTATGCGCGACAGGCAGCACTTTTGCCAGGTCGTGCATGTGATGCCTTTATTGCCAATCTGGCCAAGATGCAAGCAGCCGATGGCGTTCCGGATTTCGCGCGTACGACGGCGCTGCTGTCGGCGGCGACCGGCTGGACGCTGGTGGCGGTGCCGGGCCTGGTACCGGACAGGACATTCTTCGAACATCTTGCCGCGCGCCGCTTTCCGGTGACGGTCTGGTTGCGCGAGCCGCATGAATTCGATTACATCGTCGAGCCCGATGTCTTCCATGATTTTTTCGGTCATGTGCCGCTGCTGTTCGATCCGGTGTTCGCCGATCATCTTCAGGAATACGGCAAGGGTGGACTCAAGGCGATGGGCCTGAACGGGCTGACGTATCTGGCGCGCCTGTACTGGTACACGATCGAATTCGGGCTGATCGAGACCGCGCAAGGCTTGCGCGCCTACGGCGCCGGCCTGCTCTCGTCCGGCGGCGAGATCGAGCATTGCTTGCGCAGTAACGCACCGCGTCGCATCGCGTTCGACGCCGAGCGTGTCATGCGCACGCTCTACAAGATCGATTCGTATCAGGAAACCTATTTCGTGATACAGAGCTTCGAAGAACTGTTCGCCAAAACCGCGCCGGATTTCACGCCGCTCTATGCGCGTCTGCAAACGCAGGCGGCGCTGCCGGCCGACACATTGCTGGATACTGAAATCGATCGGGGGCACGTCTGAATGAATGACTCATTCGATGCCGGCAAGGCGTCGCTGACGCCCACGCCGGCAGCATAAAATGGATCCATAGCATTAACGTTTAAAATACAAGAAAAGCAGGACGGCTGGCCCACAAGGCAAGACGTTTGAAGGCGAACCCATCGCCCCCAAAGACACGATTTTTGGCACGGAGACAGCAACAATGAATGCACCGCACCGCCCCGATCACGCGCAACCGCAGGATCGACTCGACGACACGACGCTTTCCCAGGTTTCGCTCGACGACAAATACACCCTCGAGCGCGGCCGCGCCTTCATCACCGGCACGCAGGCGATGATCCGCCTGCCGATGCTGCAGCGCGAGCGCGACGTGCGCGCCGGCCTGAACACCGCCGGCTTCATCACCGGCTATCGCGGCTCGCCCCTGGGCAGCGTCGACCAGACTGCCGCCAAGGCCCGCAAGCATCTCGAGGCACACCACGTCAAGTTCCATCCCGGCGTCAACGAAGACCTGGCTGCGACCAGCGTCTGGGGTACGCAACAGGTCAACCTGTTTCCGAATGCGCTGTACGACGGCGTCTTCGGCCTGTGGTACGGCAAAGGCCCGGGCGTGGACCGCTGCGGCGACGTCTTCAAGCATGCCAACATGGCGGGCACCTCGCAGCATGGCGGTGTATTGGTACTGGCCGGCGACGACCATGCCGCGAAATCCTCGACCACGGCGCATCAGAGCGAACACATTTTAAAAGCCTGCGGCATTCCGGTGCTGTATCCGTCATCGGTGCAGGAGTATCTCGATTACGGCCTGCACGGCTGGGCCATGAGCCGCTACACGGGTCTGTGGGTGGCGATGAAGTGCGTCACCGACATCGTCGAATCCGGCGCCTCGGTCGACCTCGATCCGGACCGGGTACAGATTCGATTGCCGACCGATTTCGATCTGCCGCCGGGCGGTTTGAACATCCGCTGGCCGGATGCGGTGCTCGAGCAGGAAGCCCGCATGAACAACTTCAAGTGGTATGCGGCGCTGGCCTATGCGCGCGCCAACAAGTTGAACAAGATCGTCTGGGACAGCCCGCGCGCGAAGATCGGCATCATCACCGCCGGCAAATCGTATCTGGACACGCGCCAGGCGCTGGCCGACCTGGGGATCGACGAGCAGGTAGCCGCCGACATCGGCATCCGCCTGTACAAGGTCGGCATGACATGGCCGCTGGAAGCCGAAGGCGTGCGTGAATTCGCCCAGGGTCTGGAAGAAATTCTGGTGGTCGAAGAAAAGCGCCAGATCCTCGAATACCAGTTGAAGGAAGAACTCTACAACTGGCGCGACGACGTGCGGCCACGCGTGGTCGGCAAGTTCGACGACACCGGCGAGTGGAGCAATCGCAAGGGCGTCGGCCACGGCGACTGGCTGTTGCCGGCCACCTATGAGTTGAATCCTGCGCAAATCGCGCGTGCGATTGCCACCCGCATCAGCAAGTACTTTGCCGGGCATCCGATCGAGCAGCGCGTCAAGGAGCGCATCGCCTACCTGGAAGCCAAGGAAGCGGTGCTGAAGGTCGCCGCCGCACCCGACCCGGCCAAGGACCGGATTCCGCATTTCTGTTCCGGCTGCCCGCACA
The DNA here is from genome assembly GCA_043753685.1 of Herminiimonas sp. GTDB lineage: Bacteria > Pseudomonadota > Gammaproteobacteria > Burkholderiales > Burkholderiaceae_D > JANXSS01. The sequence continues at coordinate 13,490 of JAYUWF010000315.1, read as the reverse complement.
ACACCTCGACCAAGGTGCCCGAAGGCAGTCGTGCGCTGGCCGGTATCGGTTGCCATTACATGGTGCTGTGGATGGACCGCGAGACCTCGACCTTCACCCACATGGGCGCCGAAGGGACCACCTGGATCGGCCAGGCGCCGTTCACTTCCGAAAAACACGTCTTTGCCAATCTCGGCGACGGTACTTATTACCATTCGGGTTTGCTGGCCATCCGCGCGTCGGTAGCGGCCAAGGTCAACATCACCTACAAGATTCTCTACAACGACGCGGTCGCCATGACCGGCGGGCAGACCGTCGACGGCCCGATCGATCCGGGCATGATCTCGCGCCAGATCGCCGCCGAGGGCGTGCGCCCGATCATCGTCGTCACGGACGAGCCGGACAAGTACCCGGCGGGCTACGACTGGGCGCCTGGCGTGACGATCCGTCACCGCAGCGAACTCGATGCGGTGCAGCGCGAATTGCGCGAAGTCGAAGGTTGCTCGGCGATGATCTACGACCAGACCTGCGCTTCGGAAAAACGCCGCCGCAGGAAGCGCAACGAGTATCCGGACCCCGCCAAGCGCGCCGTGATCAACGAAGCCGTGTGCGAAGGCTGCGGCGATTGCAGCGTGCAATCGAATTGCCTGTCGGTCGAGCCGCTGGAGACCGAATTCGGCCGCAAGCGCCAGATCAATCAATCGTCCTGCAACAAGGATTTTTCCTGCGTGACCGGCTTCTGCCCGAGCTTCGTGACGGTCGAAGGCGGCAAGCTTAAGAAGCCGAAGAAGGTCGCTGCGGCGGCGCCTGCGGTCGCGGGCGCCACGGTTGCATCCTCGGCTGCAAGCCTGCCGCATCCGGTACTGCCGACCACCAGCGCCGGTTACGGCATCCTGGTCACTGGCATCGGCGGCACCGGCGTGGTGACCGTCGGCCAGATCCTGGCGATGGCGGCGCACGTCGAAGGCAAGGGTTGTTCGGTGCTCGACATGAGCGGCCTGGCGCAGAAGGGCGGACCGGTACTGTCGCACGTGCGCCTGGCCGACCATCCATCCGACATTCATTCGACCCGGGTCGGCACGGGCGCCGCCGATCTGGTGATCGGTTGCGACGTCATCGTCACGGCCAGCCGCGACGCCCTCTCGCGCATGGGCGAAGGACGCACCCACGGCGCCATCAACGGCACGGCCACGCCGACCGCAGCCTTCGTCAAGAATCCCGACTGGCAGTATCCGGGCGCCAGCGCCACGGAGGCGATTCGCGCCGCTTGCGGCAGCGACCGGGTCGACGTCATCGACGCCGGCAAGATCGCCACCGCGCTCATGGGCGACAACATCGCCACCAACATGTTCATGCTCGGCTATTGCTGGCAAAAAGGCTGGGTGCCGTTGTCTGAAGCATCGCTCACCCGCGCCATCACGCTCAACGGTGTCTCGGTCGAGTTCAACCAGCAAGCTTTCGTCTGGGGCCGCACCGCGGCGCACGACCTGGCCGCCGTTGAAAAGGCCGCACGCGTCAATGAAGCGCCGTCCCAGGTCATCGAATTCAAGCGCACCCCATCGTTGGACGACCTGATCGCACGGCGCGTGGCATTCCTGACCGACTATCAGAATGCCGCTTACGCGCAGCAGTACAAGGACTTCGTCGAACAGGTCCGTGCTGTCGAACTGGGACTGGCCGCACCGAGCGCCGCACCAACGGCTTCGCTGCGTCTTACCGAAGCGGTGGCGAAATACTTTTTCAAGCTCATGGCCTTCAAGGACGAATACGAAGTCGCGCGGCTCTACACCTCCGGCGCCTTCGCGGCGAAGGTGGCGGGCATGTTCGAGGGCGATTACAAGCTGAAATTCCATCTGGCGCCGCCGCTCTTGGCAAAGCACGATGCCAAGGGTCACCTGATCAAGCAGGAATTCGGTCCCTGGATGATGAAGGCGTTTTCAGTGCTGGCGAAATTCAAAGGCCTGCGCGGCACGGCGCTCGACCCCTTCGGTTACACCGCCGAGCGGCGCGGCGAACGGGCATTGGTCGGCGAGTATCGCGCGCTGATCGGTCAGCGGCTGTCGAAGCTGACGTCGACCAATCTGGCCACGCTGGTCGCCCTGGCCAGCATTCCGGAAGAGATCCGTGGTTATGGCCATGTCAAGGAACGGCATCTGGCCGCCGCGCGCGTCAAGCAGGCCGGATTGCTGCAAACCTTCGACGGCACCGGCGCGCCGGCGCCGTCGATGGCCGGAGTTGCCGAGGCAGCTTAACAACCGCTTCTTGTCTGTCGCTCCACCGCGCCCGCCGTCGCTCACCCGAGCACCGGCGGGCGTTTTTTTTGGAAACGCCATTGTGGCGCAGGTGCCGCAGGTGCCGCAGGTGCCACTGGGGCCGATGGTCTTGGGTTGCCTGATGGACCGGCCGCACCGGAAGTACAAGTTTTATCGTAATTTTCGATTTTCCGATGTCTGACCTGTAATGAAAGCGCCGCTCGTGCGACTCATCATGGCAAGTCCACTTCGTAGGAGACCATTCACCATGAATCCCCAGCCTGCCCTCGTCAATCCGCTCTGGATGCGCCTGACCCACTGGATCAACGCCGTGGCGGTCCTCATCATGATCTTCAGCGGCTGGCGCATCTACAACGCCTCGCCGATTTTTGCGTTCAAGATACCGGCGCAACTGACCATGGGCGGCTGGCTCGGCGGCGCCCTGCAATGGCATTTCGCCGCCATGTGGCTACTGGTCCTGAACGGCCTGTTTTATCTTGCGGTCAATTTTGCCAGCGGCCGCTTCCGCCGCAAGCTGTTGCCGGTCTCGATATCGGGCTTCGTCGTCGACATGAAGGCGGCCTTGACCGGACACCTCGCCCACGCCGATCCGAGCAAGTACAACACGGTGCAGAAGGTGGCGTATCTGGCCATCATCCTCGATCTGCTGCTGCTGGTGCTGTCGGGTTTGCCGATCTGGAAATCGGTGCAATTCCCGCTGCTGCGCGAATTGATGGGCGGTTACGACAACGCACGGGTCGTGCATTTTCTCGCGATGGCATTCGCCGTCGCCTTCGTGGTCGTGCACCTGGTGATGGTGGCCCTGGTGCCGCGCACCCTGGTCGGCATGATCCGCGGTCGATAGGAGCGCAACATGTTCAAGAAATCCAAGATCATTTTTCCGCACGAAAAAGAAATCCTGCAGGATGCGCAAAAGATCATCGCGACCCTCGACATGCCGTCGCGCCGTCTGTTTGGCAGGCGGGCATTGAGCCTGGGCGCACTGACGATGCTCAGCGGTTGCTCGTTGACAGACAGCAGTTCGGTCGAAGCGATGTTGAAAGGCATGTCGCGTTTCAATGACGAGGTGCAGGGCTGGCTGTTCGATCCGGCGCGGCTGGCGCCGACCTATGCCGAATCGATGATCACGCGGCCGTTTCCGTTCAACGCTTTTTACGGCGAAGAGGATGTGCCGGAGATCGAGGATGACTATGTCTTGAAGGTGAGCGGCATGGTGTCCAACCGCGCCGACTGGACTCTGGCGTCGCTCACGGCATTGCCACAGACTTCACAGGTGACGCGCCACATCTGTGTCGAGGGCTGGAGCGCGATCGGCAAATGGGGCGGCGTGACATTCAGCGATTTTCTCAAGCGCATCGGCGCCGATACCAGCGCGAAGTACATCGGATTCAAGTGCGCCGACGATTATTTTACGAGTATCGACATGCCTACTGCGCTGCATCCACAAACGCTACTGACATTCACCTACGATGGACAGGTTTTGCTGCCCAAGTATGGTTATCCGATGAAGCTGCGCATGCCGACCAAGCTTGGCTACAAGAATCCGAAACACATTACCGAGATCTTCGTGACCAATAGCTATCCTGGTGGTTACTGGGAAGACCAGGGCTACAACTGGTTCGGGGGTGCCTGATCAGCGGCACTTGCCAACACTCGCACCGCCTGCGTGCATATTTTTAAACTCAACTCTGGAGTACAAATGAAAAATCTTTTGACGATGACTTTTGCAGCACTGATGGCTGTTGGCGCCGGCTCGGCCATGGCGGAGGATGCGATGAAAAAAGATCCGATGGCCAAGGATGCGATGGGCAAGGATGGCAAGCATAAGGATGGGATGGCCCATGACGCCACGGAAAAGAAACCGCATGCCAAGGACAAGATGAAGAAGGATCACGCCAGCAAGGATGGCGTTGGCAAGGAAGGAATGGCGAAGGATGTGATGCCGAAAGACGAAATGAAGAAATAGTCCGACGGCAGGTTTCCGCAGTAACGGTGGCGACCGCCTCGCTCGGCCTCTTCGAAATTGGTGAGGCTTTTCTTGCAGGCGAACGCGAACGTGAAACAAGGAACAGAAAGTTATTACCACTGACGTTTGCCTGCATCAGCGATGACGCAAAAAACTGCGTGCATCGCTGGCTTTTGCTCGACGCCAGCAGGTTGCGTCGCTACGCGCTGGCCACGCGGTTGCGCCCGCCGTGCTTGGCTGCATACAGCGCACCGTCTGCCCGCTCGACGAAATCGCTCAGGTTTTCCGCCAGTACGAAGGTGGTCACGCCGCACGAGACGGTCAGGCCCCGCACCGGCAGATTGTCGGCGATTTTACGGATCCGGATGCGTTCGACGGCATGCCTCAGATTTTCCGCCACCTGCCTTGCGCTGGCAATCGAGGTGTCCGACAGCAGCACGGCAAATTCTTCTCCGCCATAGCGGGCGGCAAAATCCTTGCCCTTGATGTTTTGCTGAATCACGGTGGCCACGGCCAGCAACGCCTTGTCTCCCATGACGTGGCCGAGCTCGTCATTGAATCGCTTGAAATGATCGACGTCGATCATGATCAACGCCAATGGTGCATCGTCGTGCACGGACTTTTCGGCACGGTCCGCCAGCGCCTCATCGAAAGCACGCCGGTTTTTTAAATGCGTCAAGCCGTCGACACGGGATTCCAAATGGACCCGCTGCAGCTCATCGCGCAAGCCGTTGACCTGGGTCTGCGCCTGGTCCAGCTGCTGGCCGAACGCCAGCAGGGTGGCCGCCACCAGCTGAGATTGTTCCGCCAACAGCATGGCCGCATGCTGCGGTCCGGAGCGTTCGATTGCATCGGGAATCGCCGCCAGCAGGTTTTGACTCAGAGAATTTTTGTGCTTGACCTCGTCGGAGGAACGCGCCATTTTCGTGAGCAGTTCGACGAACGCTTCGCGCACGCTTTCGATGCTGAGGCCTTCCGCATCGCGAAGATGCGTGTTGTAGAGGGCCATGGTCTGTTCCTTCGACAACCGGCTTCCCTCGCGTGCAAAGACACCGAGTTCATCGGCCAGACCTTGCCGGGAGCCGTTGACGAATTCGAACCACAGGGCGTAACTCTCGGGACTGAAGTCCGGGGCGTGCCGGCTCAGCAGCGGCAGAACAAGACGCAACTGCTCCGCACTCTTGTTTCGGTAATTTTCACGTTCGATGGATGAGGGTGTCATTGAATCTTCTATCGGCATGGGTAGGACCGTGTCGTTGATCTGTGAGCGGTGGCACTGTCTGTTCTTCGATGCATCGGTTTTAAATCGATGAAAGAGCAACTTTCAGCGACACGCAGCCGGATATTATCTTAAAAGAAACATTTAGTATTCCCTGAATTGCGCTTTTTGCTATTTCAGGCCGCGGCCATGAAGGCTTCGTGACCGCGCGCCCGCAGCGCACACGCCGGACAGGTACCGCAGCCATGTCCCCACGCATGCAATACGCCACGCTCACCCAGGTAACAGGTATGCGTATCGCTGCGGATCAGCTCCACCAGCGCCGCGCCACCCAGATCCTGTGCCAAACGCCACGTTGCCGCCTTGTCGATCCACATCAGCGGCGTTTCCAGCTTCAGACGCGTGGCCATGCCCAGGTTCAGCGCCACCTGCAGCGCCTTCATGCTGTCGTCGCGGCAATCGGGATAACCGGAAAAATCGGTCTCGCACATGCCGCCCACCAGCACATCCAGGCCACGCCGGTAGGCCAGCGTCGCCGCCACCATCATGAACATCAGGTTGCGACCGGGGACGAAGGTGTTCGGCAAACCGTTTTCCTGGAAAGCGATGTCGACGTCGCGTGTCAGGGACGTCTCCGATATCCGGCCGAGCAGGGACAGGTCGATCAGGTGGTCTTCGCCGAGCCGGGCTTTCCAGGCCGGGTCGATCGCGACGATCTTTTCCAGCACCGGTGCGCGCACCGCAAGTTCGATGGCATGGCGCTGTCCGTAATCGAAGCCGATGGTCTCGACGTGCGCATAGCGCGCCAGGGCCCAGGCCAGGCAAGTGGTGGAATCCTGGCCGCCAGAAAACAGGACCAGCGCGCGATTCGGGAATGTCATGTAGTTTTCCTTTTGCTCAGTGCTTGAAGCCGGCTGCAGCGCTGATTATTTTTTCGTGATCGAATCCAGCGTCTGCTCGACGAATTCATCGTCCGGATCGGTAAAGCGCAGGCGCGCCGGATACCATTCCAGGCTCGGCGCCAGCCAGATGTCGAGGCGCTGTCCCTTGGCGTCCGGCGGCGGCGCCCGCACGATGTGGACGGCATTCAGTTCGCCCAGCGCGGTACGGATCTTTTCGCTCGGGCCGACCTTGAAGCTCCATGGCTCCGCATCGCGCTGGCCGGCGACAAAGAAGATCCACTCGCTGCCCTGTTTGAATGCCGCGCCGGCGCCGCGCGCCACCGCGATCAATTGCCAGATCACGCTGTTGCGATCCTGTTCGCCACCCTTGATCGGATAGGTCACCGGCGCGGTGCTGAAGCTGATCGATTTTGCCTGACGGTCGAAGGTGGTGAGAGTTGTGGGCTTGCGAAAGCGCTTGTCCTCGAAGCTGGTCGGCGCCAGGCCGAACTGGTCGAGCTCACCCACGGTCTTCGCTTCCAGCACCTTGCCGAAAATCCCCGCGCGCGATTCGCTGCTGACAGAGAACTTGCCGCCACCCGCTTCCCAATGGACCTGGCCATCGCCGTCGATGGTCAGACCGCTCTGTTTTGCCTTGATGCGGTAGTGCAGCTCGGCCGAGGGCGGCAGGCTGATTTTCCGGAGTATGGCGGCCGGTTGTTCGGCCGCCGCGATCGCGGTCGGCGTCACGATTGAAATCGCTGCCAATGCGACGATTGCATTGAACAGATGCGCTGCACTCGTCTTGAATTGGCGGCGCTTGGTGAAGGAGTGCAGTCCAGTCGACCGCCGCCCGCTTGGTGTATTCATGGAACCCTTTGCGCTTGCGCGCGATGGAAGTGGGTGGGTGACTGAAGTCGTGATGTGGCGCGCTTTGACATATGGCATCGCGCTTTCAGCGAGCGCCAGGCTGGTGCAGTGCGGACAGCGAGAGATCGAGATAATCGCCATTGACTTCCGTATAGCGCAACTTTACCGGATACCACTGCTGTTCGGGTGCGAGCCAGATATCGATGCGCTTGTCGTAGCTGCCGGCGCGCGGCGTGCGCACCAGGTGCCAGGCGCGGGCTTCGCCGGTGTCGAGGGTGACGGCTTCTTCGCCAATGATCTTGATCAGCCAGTGCTCGGCATCGCGCACACCCGCCACGAACACATCCAGCACGGCGCCCGGCACGAATGCCTGGCGGTCGCCCCGTGCGATGCCCGAAAGCTGCCACAGGATGCTGGCACGATCCTGTGCGCCGGTCAGCAACGGGAAGGTATCGGTGGCGGCCGAAAAACTGATGATCGGGCCGGCCCTGCGCTGGAAGTGGGTATTGGTCTCGGAACGGCGCGCATTCTTTTCTGCATACAGGGTCGGTGCGATGCCGGCGTCGTCGATCGCGCCTTCGCTGCGGAAGGACGACAGCGCAAAACCGAACTTGGTGACTTCGCCGCGGATCGCATAGCCTCCCTCGCCGGGCTGCCAGTCGATCTTGCTGCTGCCACGGGTGATGTTGCCGCGCGTCGCATAGCGGACTTCGTATTCTAGGGTCACCGGTGGTGGCAGGCTGACGGTGTAGCGTGGCGCACGATCCAGATTCTGAGCATCGCCGGTCTGCGGCACGGCGGCCTGCCGAGCAGCCTGCTGCGTCGCAGCCGCATCCGCCACATCGGACGGCGCGCCGGCTGCCACGGGGGGCGTCGGATCAGGCGGCGATGCAGTGGCGATCTCAGGTGTCGGACCGGGGGCAGCTGGCGCGTCGGTATCTGCGGTGGGCGGCCTTGCAACGGACGCGACGGTTGCCGGCTTCGGACGCGCTGGCCGTTTTGCGGGCACCGGCTTGGGTGGTGTCGGTGCCGGTGCAATTTCCGCAGCCGCCACCGCTGCCGGCGGCGCTTCGGGGGGCACTGCCGGCGCAGCGCGCAGCGTCGCCGTCATCACCGGCGCGGGCGTCATTCTGGTTGGCGCCATGCTGCCGAATCCATCGCTGGCCATCGACAGCACGATCCAGTGCAGCAGCACGGATGCGCCGAGCAGGGCGATCCAGCGCAGCGGCCGTGCAGGCGCCGGATCGGGTGAGTGCGAGGAAATAGCCTGGTTGAGCATTGATATAGTGTAGCGCCACGGTGGGTATGACATCGCTGGATCGATGTTACGGCGTTGTGCCGGAATTGCATGCACGCTTACATTACGATGCAAACGTAGCGCCGGTTCATTGTCCGGGATTGAAGCACCGTGCTGGTTCCACGTGTCATTGCCAATTTAATCTGCTACGCTTGATCGAAACATTCCACGGAGACGAACATGACCAATCCCGCAATGCCGAACCTGCCTGGCTTCGGCGCCATCACGGAAAGCATGGAACTGGTACGCAAGATGTGGGGCGGCATGGGGTCCAACGGCGCCGGCGCGCCGGGCATCGGCATCCCCGGCATGGTCATGCCGAGCCTGTCCGTGGAAGACATCAACAAGCAGATCACCGACCTGAAAGCGGTCGAGTCCTGGCTGACCTTGAACATGAACATGCTGCGCGGGACGATCCAGGCGCTCGAAGTCCAGAGCGCGACCATCACCACCTTGAAGACGATGAGCGAAAACTTCAGCGCCGCCGTCAAGCCGCCAGCCGATGCCGGCAGCAAGGCCGCCACTGGATTCACATTTCCGTTCGGTGCTGCGCCGGCAGCGCCACCGGCAGCTCCCCGGGCAGTGGCACCCGAAATCGCGGCGGCGCCACCGGAAGCCGTCGCGCCACCTGAAGATGGCGCGGCCAAGGCCGGCAGGGAAAAAGCTGCATCCGCACCGACGCCGGCATTCGCAGCGCCGGTCGCCAATCCTGCAGCCTGGTGGAACATGTTGCAGGACCAGTTCAAGCAAGCGGTGAACACTGCACTGACGCCTGAAGCCAAGGGCAAGTCGGGCGCCGGATCCGATGCAAACCCGAGCGCGAAAGCGGCTGCGAAATCCGCGGCCAAGACCGCTGTGGTGAAAAACGGCGCAGCGCCTGCCAAGAAGCCTGCGGCAAAGACCGCTGCAGCCCGTGCCACCAAGACCGCGCCGCGCCAGCGGTGATCGGTCGTTCTTGATTATCGATCAACGCGCCGCTCTGGCCGATGGAAAAAACACCTGCTGGCCGCCGACCCGGAAATCCCCGATTGCTTTCTGTCCGGCGTCCGAGGTGATCCACTCGATCAACTGCATCGCACCCTTGTAGTTGATGTCCTTGTACTTGGCCGGATTGACCGCGATGATGCCGTACGGGTTGAACATCTTCGGGTCGCCTTCGACCGCCACCAGCAACCCGGACTTTGCCTTGTAGGCGCCGTAGGTGGCGCGGTCGGTCAGGGTGTAGGCATCGAGTTGCGCCGCCATGTTGAGCACTTCGCCCATGCCGAGTCCGGCCGCGACATAGGCTGCGCCCTGGGGTTGGTTGCCGGCCTGCTTCCAGTACCCCTTTTCCATCTGGTCGGTACCCGAATTATCACCACGCGAAATGAATCTTGCGCGGCTGTCGACGATCTTTTTCATCGCGGCGATCACGTTCTTGCCACCGCGGATGCCGGCCGGGTCCGAGGCCGGGCCGACCAGAATGAAGTCGTTGTACATCACATCGCGCCGATTGACGCCATCGCCGGCGGCGACGAACCTGTCTTCCGATGCGCGGGCATGCACCAGGGTGACATCGACATCACCGTTTTTCGCCAATTCCAGCGCCTTGCCGGTGCCGACCGAAATCACTTGTACCTTCAGGCCACTGGTGGCCTCGAAAAGTGGCAGCAGATAGGTCAGCAGGCCGGAATTGTCGGTGCTGGTGGTGGTCGAGAGCTTGAGCGCCTGTTGTGCCTGTGCCAGCGACGCCAGGAAGACTGCGCATGACAGGAGCAGGCGGGCGATGACGCGGCGACGCGTATCGAAGGGAAAAATCTTCAGCAGGGGCATGATCAATTTTCGGCGAATGAAAAGAGGGCGTTGCGTGTACGTAGCCTGATCATTATAGGTTCGACGCGCTGGTTGTCGCTGGCAGCGCCAATGCGTACGTTATTTCCGTGCAGCCCGCTTCAGAAAACGCATCAAGCCACCCAACAGCGGTAATTTTTCGTACAGCTCTTCGGCGGCATCCCAATAGTCGCGATGAAAATCGATGCGGCCGTCACTGCCGAATCTCAAATGGGTGGCGCCGCGAATGCATTGCTCTTGCGTTGAAAAGCGTTTCATCCGGAACCGGAAATCCCAGGTCAGGAAGGCGTCGTTGCCTTGGGCAATGCGGGTGGTCACAACAAAGCGGGGCGCATCGACCTGCACGAACATGTGCGCGAACAAGCGCGTGATGGCGTCGATGCCGCGCACTTCATTGAACGGGTCCTTGAACCAGGCGTTTTCACTGTAGACGGTGCTGAGCCGGCGCGTCGATTCGAGCGACAGGGTTTCGAAGAACAGCACCGCGCGCGCCAGGTGCATTTCCAGGTTTTGATCCGCCAACGAAGCTGCCGGTTGCGCTCTGTCGAGCGGATTCACAGGCCGGTCACCCTGTGGATCAGCGCGAAGTACCAACGGTACGGCAACAGTCGCGCGAAGCGCAGCGCATTGGTAAAGCGCTTCGGAAAATGAATATGGAATTCACCGCGCTCGACGCCGCGCACCAACGCCGCGCCGGCATCGACGGCCGTCATCAGCGCCGGCATCTTGAAGTCGTTTTTCGACGTCAGCGGCGTGTCGACGAAACCCGGGTTGATCAGATACACGCCGATGCCGCGCGGATGCAGATCCATGTACAGCGATTCGCACAGGTTGATGATCGCCGCCTTCGTGGCGCCATAGATCAACGCTTTCGGCAAGCCGCTGTAACCGGCCACCGAGCCGACGATGCCGATGCCGCCGTTGCCTTGCCCTAGCAGCATCGGCAGCACCGCCGCCAGGCAGTTGAACACACCGCGTACGTTCAGGTCGACCAGGTCGTTGGCGACCGCCAGGTCGAACTGGTCGGCGCGCATTTCGTTGTAGCCGCCTGCCACCACCAGTACCAGGTCGATCGCCGGCCATTGCGCCAGGATCGTCTCGCGCCCGGCCAGTACCGTCGCTGCATCCTTGATGTCGAGCGGGACCGCCATGGCCGTCGGATTGGCGCCGACGATGACGTCGAGCTCCGGTTTTCGCCGCGCCGACAGCGCCACCAGTGCGCCCTTGGCCAGCAACAGGCGCGCGGTCTCGGCGCCGATGCCGGTGGAGGCGCCGATGACCCAGACCCGCTTGCCGGTCCAGTCGCGGATGGCAGGATTCATCATGGACGCTTGGTGAAGGAGAGGGTGATGTCGCCGACATGGAACCCGAACTTGCTCATCACCGCGCGGTTGAGCATGATCCGATCGTTCATCAGGTACATCCAGTCTTCCAGCTGGACATCGATCACCTTGCCGTCGACCGGCAGCGCCAGCGTGTATTTCCAGCGCAGTGCATTGCCGGCGACTACGCCTTCGGCCTGGCCGACCACGTCGGCGGCGGTGCCTGTGTACCGATCGACGCCGACCTTGGTCAGGGTCCAGACCCGGCGCTGCCGGGTGCCATCCGAATAGGTGAAATCTTCATCGAGCGTGCCGACATCGCCCTGCCACTTGCAGACGATTACCACCGAAAAGCGCTTGACCACGGTGCCGGCGCGATCCTGGAACATGCCTTCGGCATCCAGCGTGCCATTGAAATACTGGCGCAGGTCGAGGCGCGGTTTTTCCGCTGCATAGTGGCTGGGTTCGACCGGCGTGGCGCAACCGCCCAGCAGCCCCAGCAGCGGCAGGCAGGCGAGCAGGAGCAGATATTTCAGGCGGCTGATAGTCAAGTGCATGGTCGAATACATGGGTTTCTCCGGGTTCGGTCAGTCGATTGATTCAAATGTCATTGAGCGGCGCACGCCAAAGCAGGGCGGCAGCCAGCAGCTTCAGTGCGCACGGCAGCACTGCGTAGGCAACCCGCAGCGCTTCCATGCCGCCGGCGTCGGCGGTGCCGGGCACGTAACCCAGGCGCTCGAGCAGCGGCAACGCAACGCCGGCGGCCAGCGCCAGATTCATCTTGGTGGCCCAGCTCCAGGCGCCGAAGTAGGAACCTTCACGCGCGCCACTGTGACCGGCGCGCGAAATTACCGCAGCCAGCAGCGCCGGCGGCAGCGCCAGGTCGGCGCCGAGCGCGAAGCCCGACATCACGCAGACCGCGCCGAAGCCCACGGCGGCGCCGGCGGACAAACCATAGACCCAGATGAAGGCGGCGATCGCCAGCAACATCGAGAGCAGCCAGGCCGATGCTTCACCGCGGCGCTTGGCCAGGGCCACCCACAACGGCAGCGAAATCGCGGCAGCCGAAAAATACAGCACCAGGAACAGGCCGGCATATTGGCCGAGTTGCAGGCCATCCTTGGCGAAGAACAGGAACAGCGTGGCCGGAATCGCGGCCGCAATGCCGTTGACCACGAAAACCGCGAACAGCCAGCGGAATCGGCGATTGCGAAACGGCTCGCGCAGCGCCGCCAGGCTGCCCAGCGTGGCGCCGGCCGCTTCCCCGGCCGGCGTTGCCGCCGCCAGCGCGGCAGGTGACGGGCGCGGCGCAACCGTCAGCAACAGCACCGCAGCCACTAGCAGGGTCGCCACGAATACCGCCGACAACCAGCCGATGCCGGCCACGCTCGGCAGTGCAGCGGCAATCACGACGCCGACCAGTCCGCAGGCTTCCCGTGTCGCCGTCAGGCGCGACCGTTCACCACGCGCCTGGGTCAGCGCCGCGCCCCAGCTCTGATGGGCGATGGTGGCCAGGCTGAAGCCTGCATATACCAGCAACAGGCTGGCCAGGAACCAGGCGAAGGGGTGCGCGGCGGCGAATGCCGGCGGATGGAACAAGGCAATGAATCCGATCACCAGCGCCGGCAGTGCCAGCAGGATGAAACGCGGATAACCGAGACGATTAGGGCCGCGATGTTGGCTGCGATCGATCCACAACCCGAAGGCCGGGTCGATGAAGGCATCGAAGACGCGCGCCAGCAACAATGCACTGCCGATCATGGTCAGCGACAGGTTGAATCGCTCGGCATAGAACTGCGGTACATAGACATAGATCGGCAGCGCCACCAGCGCCAGCGGCAGGCCGAAAAGGC
>JAYUWF010000314.1:0-11561 GCA_043753685.1 Herminiimonas sp. | reverse complement strand
AGTGGTGCAGTTGCGGGCGCTGATCGCCGTTCTGGAAGAGTCAGGGTTTGCCTGTCCCGTGATTACCGGTGGTGGTACCGGCACGTATCTGCTGGAAGCCTTGTCCGACGTCTACACGGAAGTGCAGCCCGGTTCCTACGTGTTGATGGATATCGATTACGCCACCAACACGCTCGAAGCAAATGCGCCGGTCCTGCAGCATGCGCTGACGGTACTTTGCAGTGTCATCAGCGAACGACCGCAACATGCGGTGCTCGACGGTGGACTCAAGACTTTCGCGGTCGACCAAGGTCTGCCGCGCACCCTGGCGCCGGGCTGGCGCGTGAAGTCCCTGTCCGATGAACACACCATCATCGTCGCCGATCCCGGTACGCCGGCCCTGGGTTTGGGTACGCGGGTGCGATTGCTGCCGGGGCATTGCGACCCGACCGTCAATCTGCATGACTGGATCGTCGCGGTGCGCAGTGGCGTGGTCGAAGAAGTCTGGCCGGTCGATGCGCGCGGCGCATTGTTCTGACTGCTTACGGTGCCGCCGATCGGTGGGACGTCAGTCACCTGACCCAATCAGGTGGCAGACTCGCGCTTGACTGAAATCAGCGGCTGAAAATCCGCCACCTGCAGCCGTGGCCGGTTCGGCTCGACTGCGGTCAGGGGCGTGACTTCCACCATCGTCGCCAGGCAGCGCTTCGTCAAATCCTGGTAAGTCATCGTACCTTCCAGCTTCCAGGCGATTTCCTGTTCGCTCAGCTCGCGCATGATCTTGCCCGGCACGCCGGCCACCAGCGTACGCGGTGGCACCTTCATGCCGGCGCGGATGAAGGCGCTGGCTGCCACGATCGCACCTTCGCCGATTTCGGCTTCATCCATCACCACCACGTTCATGCCGACCAGGGCGTCGCGCCGCACCACGCAACTGTGCAGCACGGCGCCGTGACCGATGTGGCCGTTTTCCTCGACCACCGTATCAGCAGAGGGAAAACCATGCAGCACGCAAGTGTCCTGCACATTCGCGCCCCGGTGCAGCACGATTCGCCCGAAATCGCCACGCAGCACCGCGCAGGGTCCGATGTAGCAGTCCGGCCCGACGATGACGTCGCCGATCAGCACCGCCGTCGGATGCACGTAGGCGCTCGGATCGACCACGGGGATGACGCCTTCGATTGAGTAGTGCGGCATGACTGTCTCCTGCAAATGTCAGCAGCCGTGGCGCGTCAGGCCAGGCCGCCGAAGCGTTGATAAAAATAGGGCGCGGCGATCGGCGCTGAGGGGTCTTCACGGCGCAGCGCATCGAGCACATGCGTTTCGGCTGCCGCAAAGGTGGCACCGTAAATGCGATGACAAAGATCGTACGCCGTCTTGCCCGGCCAGGCTGCCGGCAACAAAGCCAGCGGCAATTGCGGATCATGCAATTGCACGCGGCGGAATTCGTGAATCGCCAGCGTGCGCAGCACGAACGCCTGCTGCGGATCGATTGACCCAGCCTTTGCCAGCAGAGCGGGCAAGGATGCAAAATGCAGGATGTAGTGCTCGTAATCGGACACCACCGCTTCGAGTTGCCAGCATTGCGGCACCAGATCTCGCAAGGGCCGCGCCTGCACGGAGGTGGAGTCCGCTGCGCTGCTGACGATGGCTGACTGGCGCACGCCGACCCGCTCGAGAATCTCGGCCAGCGTCTGTTCATCGGCACAAGGATGGCAGTAGATTGCCGGTGCGAGCATACCGAAACCCTCCCACAGCAGTTCCTTGCGCAGGACGGCGCGCTGTTCTACGGAGATGCCTTCGGCCGTCGCCAGAACCAGGGTCCATTGTCCGTCCCAGTCCCGATCCGTCGGCGCATAGACGCGTTGGTAGGCATGGTCGAAGCGGCTGGCGGCTGCGGGATCGAGCGCATACAGGCTGCGCCGCCCACTGCGCTGGGCGTCCAGCCAGCCTTCTTCGGCCAGCCGAAAGACGCTGGTGCGCACCAGCCGGTCGCTGATGCCGAAGGGCGCCAGCAACTCGATCAGGCTGCCAAGCCAGACCTGTCCGCCATGCGGCGTGATGGCGTCGCCGAACAGCGTCATGACCACCGATTTCGCGCGTGGCGGGTTCTCTCCGAGGAACCGGTCGATCCATGTCTTGATTGCCGTATTCTTGGAAGACGCCATTTGATACGCTAAAAAGCATTTACTTATGGAATTGCGTATCATATCATGCAGTGTACCCGCCGCCCACTCCAGAGGAGATCTCATGTACGCACAATTGGTCGAAACCGGCAGCAAGAAAATCCGTTCGCTCGACGAGATGGCGCCGCAGGAGCGCGACTTCCAGCAACGCGTCGACGACGGCATCAAGATCGAAGCCAAGGACTGGATGCCGGACGGTTACCGCAAGACCCTGATCCGCCAGATTTCGCAACATGCACATTCCGAAATCGTCGGACAACTACCGGAAGGGAACTGGGTCACGCGCGCGCCCAGCTTGAAGCGCAAGTCGATCCTGCTGGCGAAGATCCAGGACGAAGCCGGACACGGTCTGTATCTATATAGTGCTGCCGAAACGCTGGGCGTGTCGCGCGATGCGCTGCTGGGCGATCTGCATTCCGGGAAGGCCAAGTATTCCAGCATCTTCAATTACCCGACCCTGAGCTGGGCCGACATGGGCGCCATCGGCTGGCTGGTCGATGGCTCGGCGATCATCAACCAGATTCCGCTGTGCCGCTGCTCGTACGGCCCGTACGCGCGTGCCATGGTGCGCGTCTGCAAGGAGGAATCCTTCCATGCACGCCAGGGCTACGACATCATGATGGCGCTCTGTAACGGCACGCCGGAACAGAAGCAGATGGCGCAGGATGCGGTGAACCGCTGGTGGTGGCCGTCGCTGATGATGTTCGGGCCATCCGACGCGGAATCGATCAACAGCGCGCAATCGGCCGCCTGGCGCATCAAGCTCTTTTCCAACGACGAGTTGCGCCAGAAGATGGTCGACCAGACCGTGCCGCAGGCGCAGTTCCTCGGCCTGACAGTGCCGGATCCGGATCTGAAGTTCAACGAGACGACCGGGCATTATGAATACGGCACGATCGACTGGACCGAATTCAACAATATCCTGAAAGGCAATGGTCCCTGCAATCGCGACCGCCTGCGTACCCGCGTCAAGGCCTACAACGACGGCGCCTGGTTCCGCGATGCGCTGTTAGCGCATGCCGACAAACAGGAAGCCCGCAAGGCCGCCGCCTGAGCTGGTCGAACCAATCAAGGAGCAAGAGATGAGCAAGGAATGGCCGTTGTGGGAAGTTTTCATTCGCAGCCAGCATGGCTTGTCGCACAAGCACGTGGGCAGTCTGCATGCGCCGGACGCCGGCATGGCGGTCAACAATGCGCGCGACGTCTACACCCGCCGCAATGAAGGCGTCAGCATCTGGGTCGTGAAAGCCACCGACATCACCGCCAGCAGCCCCGGCGACAAGGAAGCGCTGTTCGAGCCCGCCAACAGCAAGGTGTATCGCCATCCGACCTTCTTCCCAATGCCGGAAGAAGTCAAGAATCTGTGAACCGCGAGCGATCATGAGCGAATCAACCGTCACCGATTCACCGGTCGCCGCATCTGCGAACGTGGATGCAAAGGTCGAGTATCTGCTGCGCCTTGCCGATTCCTCCCTCGTGCTGAGCCAGCGCCTCTCCGAATTGTGCGGCAAGGGTCCCGCGCTGGAAGAAGACATGGCGTTGACCAATGTCTCGCTCGACCTGATCGGCCAATCGCGCTTCTGGCTGACCTACGCCGGCGAGCTCGAAGGCGCTGGCCGCGACGAAGACAGGTTGGCCTACCATCGCGATGCCCACGAATTCCGCAACCTGCTGTTGGTCGAGCAACCCAACGGCAGCTACGCCGACACGATGGCGCGCCAGTTCTATTTCGATTGCTGGCATTACCTGCTCCAGGAAAAGCTGGTGCACTCGAGCGACGAACGCATCGCCGGCATCGCCGAAAAATCACTCAAGGAAGTGCGCTATCACGTGCGCCGCAGCGGCGACCTGATCGTGCGCCTGGGCGATGGCACCGAACAGAGCCACGCAATGATGCAGGCTGCCTTGAACGACCTGTGGATGTTTACCGGCGAAATGTTCACGATGGATGCGGTCGAGCAAGCCATGGCAGAGCAAGGCATTGCTCCGGACATGACGACGTTGAAAGCGCCGTGGATCGCCCACGTTACCGAAATCTTCGAGGAAGCGACCTTGACCATGCCGCCGCTGGACGCCTGGATGCAGCAGGGCGGCAAGCAGGGCAGGCACACCGAGCATCTGGGTTATCTGCTGGCGGAAATGCAGTTTCTCCAGCGCGCCTATCCCGGCGCAGTCTGGTAACAGTGGCCACTCCGTCGAACGATTTGCCGAACCCGTCTGAGACGCTGCATGCCAGCACCGAGCAAGTCTGGTCATGGCTCGCGCAGGTACCCGACCCGGAAATCCCGGTGATCTCGGTGGTCGACCTGGGCATCGTCCGTGACGTAGCGTGGGACGACGATCGCTGCGTGGTCACCATCACGCCGACCTACAGCGGTTGTCCGGCCATGCTGGTGATTGCCGAGTCGATCGAGGCAGCGCTGAAGCAGCACGGTGTCGAACACTTCACCATGAAGACCCAGCTATCGCCCGCCTGGACCACCGACTGGATGTCGGACGCCGGCAAGGTCAAACTGAAGGGCTACGGCATTGCGCCACCGGCGCAGCAGGTGATCGACATCAGCGGCTTGAGCCGTAAAACAACCGGCGGCCTGAACGTCACTTGCCCGAACTGCGGATCCACGCATACGCACTGCAGCAGTCAGTTCGGCTCGACGCCCTGCAAGGCGCTGTACCGCTGCGACGACTGCCTCGAACCCTTCGATTATTTCAAATGCCATTAGCGAGTACACCAGCATGAGCAAGTTCCAGGCATTGACCGTCGCTGGCGTGACCAACGAAACCCGTGACACGATCGCCGTCACCTTCGCGGTGCCCGACGCGTTGCGCGAAAGCTTTCGGTTCACCCAGGGCCAGCACCTGACGCTGCGCGCCATGATCGGGAATGAGGACGTGCGCCGGTCGTATTCGATCTGTTCGGCGGTGCAGGATGACGCACTGCGGGTGGCAATCAAGCGGGTGCCGGGCGGCGCATTTTCGACCTGGGCAAACGATACGCTGCGGGCGGGCGCCGTGATCGACGTGATGCCGCCAATGGGTCACTTCAACGTGCCGCTGTCGGCCGATCACGAAAAGCACTATCTGGCATTCGCCGCCGGTAGCGGCATCACACCGATGCTATCGATCATCAAGACCACGCTGATAGCCGAACCGCACAGCCAGTTCACACTGTTTTACGGTAACCGGGCATCTTCCTCGGTGATCTTCAAGTCCGAACTGGCCGAGCTGAAGGACGTCTACATGGGCCGCTTCCAGCTTGTCTACGTGATGAGCCGCGAGCAACAGGACATCGACCTGTTCAATGGTCGGATCACGAAAGAGAAATGCGCGCAGTTCTTCGCGCACTGGATCGACCTGGCCGACATCGATCAGGCATTCATTTGCGGGCCGGAGCAAATGATGCACGACGTGTCGCAGGCGCTTCAGGACAATGGCCTGTCCAAGGAAAAAATCAAGATCGAACTGTTTGCCGCGAGTGTCCCGAAACGCGCCCATACACCGAGCCTGCAAGCGGTTGCCGGCAACCACGCGTGCGAGGTCACGCTGATCATCGACGGCGCGCACGTCAGCTTCACGATGGAAAAAGACAAGGAGTCGGTGCTCGACGCCGCCCTGAAGCAAGGCATCGACATGCGCTATGCCTGCAAGGCCGGCGTGTGCTCGACCTGCCGCTGCAAGGTCGTCGACGGCAAGGTCGACATGGATGCCAATTACGCACTGGAAGACTACGAAGTCGCGCGTGGTTTCGCGCTGTCGTGCCAGAGCTTCCCGGTGTCCGACACGCTGGTCATGGATTTCGACCAGGATCATTGAAACAGTAACCCCGACAACGATAAGAACGACAAGATTGATGGAGACCGATCGATGACTTATCAAAACATCCTGTTCGAGGTGACCGATGGCGTCGCGCGACTGACGTTGAATCGACCCGACAAGTTGAACAGTTTCACGGTCGCGATGCACCTGGAAGTACGCGAGGCGCTGGAGAAGGTCAAGGCCGACGCATCGGTGCGGGTGCTGGTGCTGACCGGCGCCGGACGCGGCTTCTGCGCCGGCCAGGATCTGGGCGACAGGGCGGTGACGCCGGGCGGCAGTGCCGTCGACCTCGGCGATTCGGTTGAAAAATTCTATGCACCGCTGGTGCTGTCGCTGCGTAATCTGCCGGTGCCGGTCATCTGCGCGATCAATGGCGTGGCGGCAGGCGCTGGTGCCAACCTGGCGCTGGCAGCCGATATCGTGATCGCGGCGCGCTCGGCCACGTTCATCGAGCCGTTCTGCCGCCTGGGATTGATTCCCGATACCGGTGGTACCTATTTTCTGCCGCGCCTGATCGGCACCGCCCGCGCGATGGGCCTGGCGATGCTGGGCGAGAAGCTGACCGCTGAAAAGGCCGAAAGCTGGGGCCTGATCTGGAAGTGCGTCGATGACGCGGCGCTGGCCGCCGAGGTCGATGCGCTGGCCAGGCACTTCGCCACGGCGCCGACGCGCGGCCTGGCGCGCACCAAGGAAGCGCTCTACGCCAGCCCGGCCAACACCCTGGAACAACAACTGATGCTGGAGCGCGACTTCATGCGCGAACTCGGCAACACCCACGACTATCGAGAAGGCGTCAGCGCCTTCACCGAAAAGCGCTTGCCACGCTTCGAAGGCGCCTGATGTGGACGACGATGCCGGCCACGCCGGCAAGGAGCCCGACGCATGACTGACTCGACACCCGCAAGCACCCTACAGGATCTGGCGGAATCCACCGCGCAAGCGATGTTTGCCCGCGACGCCGCCACGCAATCGCTGGGCATGAAAATCGTCAGGATGGGACCGGGCACCGCCGAGTTGAGCATGCCCGTGCGTCCCGACATGCTGAACGGTCACCAGACCTGTCACGGCGGCTTCATTTTCGCACTGGCCGACAGCGCCTTTGCGTTTGCCTGCAACAGCCACAACCGCAACACGGTCGCTTCGGGTTGCAGCATCGATTACCTGGCGCCGGGACGGGAAGGCGATGTGCTGACGGCGCATGCTGTCGAGCAGTCGCGCGCCGGGCGCCTCGGCCTATACGACATTATTGTCACGAATCAGGATGGCGTGCGGATTGCGCTATTCCGCGGCAAGTCGTACCAGATTTCAGGCGAAGTCATCTCTGGCGCCGTGCCGCCGGCTGTCGCTGGCTGATCCCTGCTGTGGCGTCACCACCATAAAAAAATAACGGAGACTGAAATGGCCGAACGTTCACCACGCACCCCGGGTCCAGGCGAGCTCGAGCCAATCGAGCTGGCAAGCAAAGATGAACTGCAAGCTCTCCAATTGCAGCGCATGAAATGGTCGCTGCAGCACGCCTATGACAACGTGCCGCACTACCGGGCCAGCTTCGATGCGGCTGGCGTCCATCCCGGCGATCTGAAGACACTTGCCGACCTGGCAAAATTCCCTTTCACCGGCAAGCAGGATTTGCGGGCGAACTATCCGTTCGGCATGTTCGCCGTGCCGATCGATCAGGTCGCGCGGGTGCACGCATCGAGCGGCACCACGGGTCAGCCGACCGTGGTCGGCTACACGCAAAACGACATCGATACCTGGGCCAACGTGGTGGCGCGCTCGATCCGCGCGGCCGGTGGGCGGCGCGGCGACATGGTGCACATCGCCTACGGCTACGGATTGTTTACCGGCGGCCTTGGCGCCCATTACGGTGCCGAGAAGCTCGGCTGCACGGTCATACCGATGTCAGGTGGCCAGACCGAAAAACAGGTGCAGCTGATCCGTGACTTCAAACCATCGATCATCATGGTCACGCCGTCCTACATGCTCAACGTCATCGAGGAATTCGAACGCCAGGGCCTGGATGCGGCCGACAGTTCGCTGAAAATCGGCATCTTCGGCGCCGAGCCCTGGACCGACGCCATGCGCGCCGAGATCGAGGCGCGCGCCGGTATCGACGCAGTCGACATCTACGGCCTGTCCGAAGTGATCGGCCCGGGCGTGGCCAGCGAATGTATCGAAAGCAAGGACGGCCCGGTGATCTGGGAAGATCATTTTTATCCCGAAATCATCGATCCGGAAACCGGCGAAGTGCTGCCCGATGGCGAGGAAGGCGAACTGGTTTTCACCTCCTTGTCGAAGGAAGCCATGCCGGTCATCCGCTATCGCACGCGTGACCTGACGCGGCTTTTGCCGCCGACCTCGCGCTCGATGCGCAGGATCGGCAAGATCACTGGACGTTCTGACGACATGCTGATCATTCGCGGTGTCAACGTCTTCCCGACGCAGATCGAAGAACTGATTCTCCGGATGCCGCGCCTGGCGCCGCACTACCAGTTGATCGTCACCCGCGATGGTCACCTGGACCAGATAGAAGTGCTGGCCGAGGTGCGTTTCGACCTGGCGACATCGGTAACTGCATCCGAAACCACGGCCCTGACTATTGAGCTGCAAAACGCCATCAAGACCTACGTCGGCATCACCACCAGGGTCAGCGTGCTGCCGCCGGATAGTGTCGAACGTACCCTGACCGGCAAGGCGAAACGGGTGATCGATCGCCGGCCGAAGCAGGTAAAGGGCTGACGCGTACGGTTATAGCAAGCTTTCCCGCGGCCGAAGCATGGCAAGTTGCATGATGTGATCGTTACCAGAGACTTTCCTCAAAGGTTGCGATAGGAGCGGATTTTCAAACAGGCTGGAAGGAACAGTGTGCACAACCAACGCAACGATCGCTTTCGGCTGTACGTGACGGCATTGGCAGTCCTTGCCGCACTTGTCCATCTCTCATGGGAATATTTTCACGGTGGGGTAAATAGCCATCACTTGCTCAACCGCGCCGATCTGTTTGCGGTTTCCAACTGGTGGGAAGTCATTCTTCTTCCCGCACTAGGCTGGTTTTTCTCGGGCTCTGCCTTGCAGCGCCTCGATGACCGACCCCATTCCCGTGCCAAGGTGGCGGCGGCATTTCTTGGATCGGTGCTGCTTGGCGCATCGTTATCTGCCGCTTTTTCCAATGGTTACGAAGCGACTTCCTCGTTTATATTCCTGGCCATCTTTGCTTCCGGCCTGGTGCTGCCGATCTATCGTGCCGAATACGTTTTCGGCTTCGTACTCGGCATGACCTTCGTTTTTGGTGCCGTGCTACCGACGATGGTGGCGTCCATCGCGGCGATCATTTCTGCTGCGTTTCATTTCCTCGCTTGGCCATCCTTTGCAAGGATGGCTGCCAAGGTACGGGCCTGACGACCTGCTCTAGCGAACGGCGCTTTGCGGACTCGTTTGTTCGATTGATTCTTCCTCTTGCATTTGGTTTAGAAATGGACACTTCTTCGGCTGCCTGTCCAGCTGCCCAGGCATTCACGTCTCGCCCGCAGACACTCGGTTGGCGCAAATTCAAGCCACCTCCAATCAGAAATGCATTTGGCGGCTATCATCCTGAGTTCGCCTTCACTTCAAAAGGATTGATTACATGACCACCATCGCATTTCTCGGCACTGGACTGCTCGGCTCGGCCTTTGCCGAAGCTGCCGCAAAACGCGGCGACACCGTCACCGCATGGAACCGCTCGCCTGCCAAGGCGCAGGCACTCGCCGAATTCGGCATCAAGGCGGCAGCCACGCCGGCCGACGCCGTGCGCGGCGCATCCCGGGTCCACCTGGTATTGAAGGACGACGCCGTGGTCGAGGAAGTCATCGCCGCGGCACGCGCTGGCCTGTCGGCGGACACGATACTGATCGATCACAGCACCACCTTGCCGGCGCTCACCGCCAGGCGCATGGAACAACTGCAGGCGGCCGGCCTGCACTATCTACATTGTCCGGTCTTCATGGGCCCACCCGCGGCCCGCAATGCGCAAGGCTCGATGATGGTCGCGGGGCCGAAGGCGCTGTACGACAGCGTGGCCGACGACCTGGCGAAGATGACCGGGAAAGTGATCTACATGGGCGAGCGCAGCGACCTGGCCGCCGCCAACAAACTGTTCGGTAACGCGATGATCATCGGCATGGCGGCGATCATCGCCGACGTACTGACCCTGGCGCAGGCCAATGGCGTGGCCGGCAAGGATGCCATCGAGCTGCTCGGCTTGCTGGACCTGAACGGCATGGTCAAGGGACGGGGTGCGAACATGGCAGCGGGGAATTTCACACCGAGCTTCGAATTGACCATGGCGCGCAAGGATATCGGCTTGATGCTGGAAGCGGCCGGCAGCCGTCCGATGGCGGCATTGCCGGCAATTGCAACCCGCATGGACCAGTTGATCGACCAGGGACATGGCGCAGAGGATGCATGCGTGCTCGGCTTCGACGCGGTCCGTCGCGGCTGACTTTCGACGCCACCATGAAGATCTGTTACCTCGACTACGACGGCGTTCTGCATGACGGCAACGTCATGCGCAATCGCACCCGCGGCATGTATATCGCCACGCCGCAGCGTGAATTTTTTGAATGGATGCCGATTTTCGAGGAATCGCTGGCGCCGTACCCGGACGTGAAGATCGTACTGACGACGACCTGGATCCGCGAGCTGGGCTTCGATCAGGCAAAACAGGAGCTCTCACCGTCGCTGCGCGAGCGCGTCATCGGCGCGACCTTCCTCCATCCGAAAATCATCAAGGCCGACTTCGACATGCTGCCGCGCGGGATGCAGATTCTGGGCGACGTGATGCGGCGCACGCCTTCGCACTGGTTTGCGCTGGACGACGATGCCTTCGGCTGGCCGGTCAAGTATCGGGACAATCTTATCCTGACCGATGGCGCACGCGGAATCAGTGATCCGGTCGTGCGCGAGCGGGTCGCTGGGCGCCTGACTGCCATGCACGTGGCATGACAGTCGACGGCACGTCTATTTAAAACTGTTCAGGAAGCTCGTGATCCGCTGATTCTGATCGGCGTTCTCGCCTGGCGTGATGCCGGCCGCCGATGCGTGGCCGAAAACGTTCGGCGCATTGATGCTGGCAAAGCCGGCGCCCGGAATCAATTTCGCCACTTCCACCGCTTCGGGTTCCGGATTGAGCAAGTCGCCCACGCCGGCCAGGATCAGGGTTTTTGCCTTGATCGATTTCAGTGCGCCTTCGTAACCACCGCTTACGCCTGGCGTGGTGCCGACGTCGTGCTGGTCATAGGCCCAGCTCTGGTAGACCCAGTCGGTGGCATCCATGCGCTTCCAGCCGCCATCTTCCACGGTCTTGAGAAACGGGATCACGTCGGCATGATTGGGGAACTGGTTCTTGTGCGCGCTCGGCGTACGCACGATGACGCCACTGAGCCAGCCGGCCCACAGGCGCATGCCGGCCTCGGGCGGGCTGTTGGCAGCATAATTGCCACCTGCCCATTTTGGATCGGCCATGATCGATTGGCGCAGCATCTCCAACACTGCCGTGGTCCAGGCCGGTGTGCGGCCGAGCGGCACGATCGGCACGATCGC
>JAYUWF010000313.1:0-3864 GCA_043753685.1 Herminiimonas sp. | reverse complement strand
TTCCGGGTGGTGCGGGTGAACCGGCGCCGTGCATTCGACGGTTTCGCCGGCCGGAAAATTGTCGATGATCAGTTTTAATGGTCGCAGCACCGCCGTGGCGCGCGGCGCCTTGTCGTCCAGGTCGTCGCGCAGGGCGCCTTCGAGCATGCCGTAATCGGTCCAGCCATCGGATTTGGTGGTGCCGGTGCGCTCGCAAAACAACTGGATCGATTCCGGCGTAAAACCGCGGCGGCGGATACCGACAATGGTCGGCATGCGCGGATCGTCCCAACCGTCGACAATGCCTTCGTCCACCAGCTGACGCAGCTTGCGCTTGCTGGTCACGACATAGGTGACATTGAGGCGTGCGAATTCGTATTGATGCGGCAGCGGGCGACTGAAAAATCCGCCTTCGGCCAGGCGCTCCAGAACCCAGTCGTAAAACGGCCGGTGATCCTGAAACTCGAGTGTGCAGATCGAATGCGAGATCTGTTCGATCGCATCTTCGATCGGATGCGCATAGTCGTACATCGGATAGATGCACCAGGCGTCGCCGGTACGATGATGATGCGCGTGGCGGATGCGGTAAATCGCCGGATCGCGCAGGTTCATGTTGGGCGAGGCCATGTCGATGCGGGCGCGCAAGATATGTTCGCCATCCTTGAAGGCGCCGGCCTTCATGCGCCGGAACAGCTCGAGCGACTGGGCCGCCGGGCGATCGCGGAATCTGGAATTCTTTCCTGGCTCGCCGAAGTTGCCGCGGTTGGCCGCCATTTCCTCGGCCGACTGGCTGTCGACGTAGGCATGGCCGGATTCGATCAGGTATTCCGCCATGGCGTACAGTCGGTCGAAGTAGTCGCTGGCGTAGTACAAGTGATTGCCGCCCGCGGCGTCGTGCCAGTCGAATCCCAGCCATTTGACCGATTCGATGATGGTGTCGACGTATTCCTGCTCTTCCTTGGTCGGATTGGTGTCGTCGAAGCGCAGATGGGCGCGGCCGCCGTAATCGCGGGCCAGCCCGAAATTGAGGCAAATCGACTTTGCATGGCCGATATGGAGGTAGCCGTTGGGCTCCGGTGGAAAGCGGGTCACCAGCGGCGGCAGCGGCTGGCCGCTGGTATCGGTGCGGCCGGCGTAGCGTCCATTGGCAAGATCGTCCTCGATGATGGCGCGCAGAAAATTCGGTGACGGCGCAGCCGGGCCGGTATGTTTCGGTTCGTTGCTCATTGAATCCAGTCAGTGCGGGTGAGTGGTTGCAAGCAGCATGCATTACGGTATAGGCATAGGGCAGGCATAAAGCAGGCATAAAGCAGGCCGAAGGCAATCAGGCGTAAAGCAGCCATAAGGCGTCGGGGCATTTTACCGCAGGGCGACAAGCCCGGACACCGGGTCGGCACAGGGAACGAGCGCGCCTGCGTGCACCATTGATTGCATCAGTCAGCGTCGACACGTGCCGTGTAAGGTACGCGGCCCGGTTGCGACCAATTGCGGGCAGGTCGAGGGATCGGCAGCCAGGAACCGGTACCGGCAAATGCTCGGCGATTGCCGAATCACCTTGAGGAAAGAAAAATGAAAACTGTCTTGATTACCCTGTTGCTGTCTTTAGCGCCTTTGTCGACAGCCATCGCCCAGGCCTGCAGCAAGCACAGTCCGCCCCATACGGTGGCGCTGCTGGAACTGTACACCTCCGAGGGTTGCAGCAGTTGTCCGCCCGCAGACCGCGCCCTAAGCAAGCTGCGCAGTGGTGGCACCGGCAGCGCACAGGGCCTCGGGATCGATCAGGTCGTACCGCTGTCCTTGCATGTCGATTACTGGAACGACATCGGCTGGAAGGATGTTTTCTCAAGCAGGACTTACACCGATCGCCAGCACTGGCTTTCGAGTCTGGCGAACAGCCGAACGGTCTACACGCCTGAAATGTTCGTCGCCGGGCAGGAACTGAGGAACTGGTCGGGCGCCATCGCGAATGCCGTGCGACGCGTCAATCAGCAGCCGGCAAGGGCTGACATCGGCATCACGCTGGGCAAGATCGACAGCGCCAGCCTGCCGGTGCAGATCACCGCCCAGACCAGGCAAGGCGGAAAACTGTATGTCGCGCTGTATGAAAATGGCTTGAGCACCGCGGTCAGGGCCGGGGAAAACAGTGGCGCGGTTCTGCATCATGACTATGTCGTTCGGCAATGGCTGGGTCCGATCGCCCTGAGCGGCAAGCCCGGTAGCGAGCAGGCAGTTGTAACGCGGGCACTCGCGGTACCGACCGGCGCCGCGACGCGCCAGCTCGGGGTCGCCGCGTTCGTCCAGACCGATAAGGGAGACGTGCTGCAGGCGCTGGCGTTGCCCCTCTGCGGCGCGTGAAGCAATCGACTGGCTGGACTTACGCCACGCAGCCCGAAGGTTCCAGGCCGGACCATGCCTGCCTATTTGCTATGAGCAGATGATTCGTTTCTGACAAAAAGCGGCTTGGATTTTAGCCAGGTGAAACAAGCTTCATGCGAATTCCACGCAGCTTGCACGTCCGCCACGACGTCGTGTCGCGCGTGCCTCAGATGATGTGCCGTCTGCGCAACTGCGCGATCTCGTCGCACGAGTAGCCCAGCAAGGTCTGCAGTATGTCGTCGCCATGTTCGCCCAGCAGCGGCGGCGGGCGATCGTAGCGTACCGGCGTGTGCGACATCTTGATCGGACTTGCCACCAGGCTGACCGACTCGGCGGCCGGATGGGGAAGTTCGATCTGCATGCCGCGCGCGGTGACCTGGGGATTGGCGAAGACATCGGTGAGCGTATTGATCGGGCCGCACGGAACGCCCGCCGCTTCCAGCATGGCGATCCAGTCGTCGCGGCTGCGGGTGAGCACCATCGCGCTCAGGATCGGGACCAGCTCGGCGCGGTTGGCAACCCGCATCGGATTGGTGGCAAAACGCGGGTCGTCCGCCAGCGCGGAATGCGCCCCGGCGTCGACGAATTTGCGGAACTGGGAATCGTTGCCGACTGCGACGATGATGTGGCCGTCGCTGGTGGCAAAGGTCTGGTATGGCACGATGTTCGGATGCGCATTGCCCCAGCGCGCCGGCGCCTGGCCGCTGGCCAGGTAGTTCGTGCCCATGTTGGCCAGCATCGCGACCTGCACGTCGAGCAGCGCCATGTCGATGTGCTGGCCGACGCCGGTGCGGTCGCGGTGGGTAAGTGCTGCCATGACGGCGACCGTGGCATACATGCCGGTCATCAGGTCGGCAATCGCCACGCCTGCCTTTTGCGGTCCGCCGCCCGGCAGTTCGTCGCGCTCGCCGGTGATCGACATGAAGCCGCCCATGCCTTGCACGATGAAGTCGTAGCCGGCACGTTGTGCGTAGGGACCTTCCTGGCCGAAACCGGTGATCGAGCAGTACACCAGGTCGGGTTTGAGAGCTGCCAGACTGGCATAGTCGAGACCATATTTCGCCAGCTGGCCGACTTTGTAATTTTCCAGCACGACGTCGGATTGCAGCGCCAGATCGCGCACGATGCGTTGACCTTCCGGTGTGGCGATATCGACGGTGAGCGAGCGCTTGCCACGGTTGGTGGCGAGGTAATAGGCCGCCTCGCTGGTGTCGTTTCCCTGGGCATCGCGCAGGTACGGCGGCCCCCACGCGCGGGTATCGTCGCCGGTTCCCGGGCGCTCGATCTTGATCACGTCCGCACCCAGATCCGCCAGATTCTGCGCGCACCAAGGTCCGGCGAGGACTCGGGTCAGGTCGAGGACCCGCAGGTGGCCAAGGGCTTGCGGTGGGGACGGCTGGGTCATGGGCGGCGCTTCCGGTAGTGGGTTCAGGATGGCAAAAACCTGTGCTGGGCCACATGTTATAACGTGCCGGGACGGGACAGTCTTCCAGCGCATGAATGGGCGAT
>JAYUWF010000312.1:0-3867 GCA_043753685.1 Herminiimonas sp. | reverse complement strand
TCAAAGCGACATTGCCGGCACTGTACGGCTGGCGCGCAATCGACTGAAGTTCCAAGCCACGACCAGCACACCTATGGCGCCGGCGGCGATGATGCCGGCAGTGCCTACCTGAGCGAGCATCACGCCGCACAATCCCACGCCAACCGATTGCCCGAGGAAGAAACTTGAGGCAAAAGCGCTGACCGCCGCACCGCGCCGTTCAGGCGCCATTTGGGTCGCATTGATCTGCAGCGTGTTGTGCAACATGTAGAACCCGAGTCCCGCCACGAAACTGGCAGGGATCGACCACCACCATGCCGGCGCAAAAGCGATCGTCAGGTAGGCCAGCGTCACCAGCGTGCCACCCCAGCGCGTGAGCCCGACTTCCCCCAGCGTCTTGACCAGGGTCGAGACGAACAGCGCAAACAGAAGACCGCCAAAGCCGAACAACATCACCACCGTGCCGGCAGTCGACAGTGGTATCCCATGCATCAGGTGCAGATGGGAGACGATGAAAGCGAACGCGCCGTACAGCAACATGCCTTCCAAAAACACCGTGGCCAGCACCACCCGTGCCCAAGGCACCGCCAGCACCTGCGAAAATTCATGCAACATGCGGCCCCAGGCCGAGCCTTCTGCCTTGCGCAGGATGCGCGCTCGCGCAGGAAGTTGTCGGTTAATACACAGCAGCACCAGGCCGATCAGCAGAAAAAAGACCGCGACCCCGAAAAAAGGGGTGCGCCAGCTCAGATGCTCTGCCGCGAAACCGCCCAGCATGACGCCGGCCGACAATCCCATGATCTGGCCGATCAGGAAACGCGCCAGTACCGGCTGCCGCTGGTCGTAGGCAATGACGTCTCCGATCCAGGCCATCGACAGTGGTATGACGGCGGCGGCCGTGCCGCCGGCCAGCATGCGCGCGACCAACAGGCCGGACAGGCTCGGCGCCAATGCGCACAGCAGGGCCGTCAGGCTGCACGCAACGCAGGCCCAGCCGATCACCAGGTACTTGCCGAAGCGGTCGCCCATCGGGCCGAAGAACAGCTGCGACAAACCATAGGCAATCGAAAATACGGTAATGACCAGCGCCGCGCTGCCGAGGGTGACGTTGAATTCCTGCGCCAGGCGCGGCAGCAGCGGATCGGTCACCCGCAAGGAGACGCCACTGCCGAAGGCGGCGAAGGCAAGCGCGATGACGGCGCTGCGGGGAATCGCGCTGGCGTCGGCGCTCGGGCAATCGGCTTGATTCATGTGGGTGTGCGGGTACGGATGGGGCAGGTTCGAGACGATTTTCGGCAGGTGCCGGGGCAGGGCTATCGTAGCGCATAACGTTTCGGCGCATCGTGACGAGCGCGCCACGCAGCCGAGCCAGACAAATTTGACCTACGGTTTCATGAAATCCAACGGTTTATGCGATAGAGTTTCGTCTAGGAAAAAAATACACGGCAAACCAGCAGTTTGCCCGGGCTTTGGCTCGGCGGCTCTGCATAACGGATGGTCCATGGCTCGATCTGACCCTATATGACTGAAATGTTCCACCAGCGATCGCGCGCGACTATTGACATGTGGTGCCGTGACGACACCTGCTCCTGCGCTGCGCAGGTAGGCCTGGGCGCACCGCAGTGAATTCGCCGGTCATGGGCAAACGCCTCAAGACGGCGCAATCGATGAAGTCGACCGAGTTGCGGGTCGGCTTGTTCGTTTCCGCCCTGGACTGCGGATGGAAGAACACGCCATTCCTGCTGCAAGGCATTCTGATTGCGACCGAAGCAGAAATTGCGACCATTCGCGCCCTGGCCTCGCACGTCACGGTCGATCCCACGCGCAGCCGAATCGATGCCTTTCCGCCAGCTTACGCGGCGCGAATTTACGAGGAAATTCATGCGCCGACCAAAAAAGCCGTGTTGGACCGGCGGCCGACGATGGACGCCGACGCGGCGACCTCGAATGCACCGATACCGTTGAGCCTGCTCGCGCGACTGAGAGGCTTAATGCGGGAACTGGCAGAGCTGGCGAGCCGCCCGCCCGAAGCACGCATTCCCAAGAAAGCCGCCGTCAAGATGAGGGACGAGGCGCATCGGATGGCAGCAACCATTAGCGTTCCGGCCCCGGTCAAGGCAGAAGGATTTCCACACTACCTGGACAAGGTGTACGCAGCGCCCGACAGGCCGATCCGGACGCCACTCAGCCATTATCTGTCTACCTGGTTCGACGCCGTGCTGCGGCGGTTCGCCGGTGGATCGGCCAAGCTCCCCAAACCGGTGCCGATCGCGCGTCCGGATTTCGTCCCAGACAATTTCGATCTGGTGCGCTATCCCGATGCCGAGGCAACGGTGGCTGGGATACCCAAGGCGCTGGCGGCCTGCGAAATGTCGGAACAGGTGCTGATTCGGGTCGCGCGCGACATCCGCACCAGCGGTGCTATCGACATGGCATCACTGCAAAGCGCCGCCGACACCCTGGCCGAAAACATGATCAGCCGGCCGGCCACCATGATGCTGGCTGCCCGCATGCGCGACGAGAACGATCACGTCTACCAGCATGGCCTGGGAGTGGCGATCTACCTGACCATGCTCGGGCGCCAGCTCGGCTTCCAGCGCGAGCCGCTGGCCGAGTTGGCAACCATCGGTTTGTTGCTCGACCTGGGCAAGATGGATCTGGACCAGGCATTGCTCGACAAGCCAGGCGCACTCGATGAAGGCGAACAGAAAATCATGGAGACGCACGTCGAGATCGGCGTCGACAAGTTGCGCGCAGGCGGCGTGCGTTCCGACATCGTGCTGCGGGCGATTGCCGACCACCACGAGCGCATCGATGGTCTCGGCTATCCGAACGGACGGACCGGCAACGACCTGACGATCTACGGCAAGATGGCCGCCATCGCCGATGGCTTCGTGGCCATGGTCGGGCCGCGTCCGTATGCAGCCACGATGTCCACCTACGAAGCCTTGCGCGCGCTGTTTGCCGAAGCCGGCACGCGCTGGCACGCGCCATTGGTGGAACAGTTCGTGCAATCGATCGGGGTCTTTCCGGTGGGTTCACTCATCGAGCTATCCACCGGCGAGATAGCGATCGTGGTGGAAGACAACCGGTTCCGGCGCCTGGAGCCAAAGATCCTCGTGCTGACCAACGGCGACAAGGAGCAACTCAAGGCGCCATGGAGCATGGACATGATGAAGCATAATTTTTCGATCGCGCCCGAGTCGGTGCGGATTGTGCAGGGCCTGGCCGACGGCGCGCACGGGGTGAATTTCCGCGAATTTTATTTGCGCCGCCAATGAAGCAGAAAACCGGATTCTTCGGCACGCTGTTCGGCGCGCCGGCTGCGGCGGAACCCATCGCCACCCATGCCACCCATGCCGCCCATGCCGAGCAAGCCAGCCTCGATCCACACGGCTTGCTGGCACGGCTCGAACAGAACCTGCGGGAACTGAATGGCAGCGAAGTGGTGGCACTGCTGGTAATCTCGCTTTCGCGCAGCGACAGCATCGAAGCGACTCTGGGTTCGAGCGGCGCGCTGATGGTGCAGGGCGCCATCGTCGAGCGCATCCATTCGACCTTGCGGCGCCAGGATCACCTGGCATTGGCGAGCTTCGACGAAGTCTGGGTGGTTTTACCTGGCCTGGCTTCGCCAACCCTGGCCAATCTCGCGGCGACCAATATCGCGCGCGCACTCGAGTCGCCGTTCATCGACGACCATTCGGTGGTGACGGTGCGTCCAGGTATCGGCATCGCCGTCACCGCCGACGCCAGCCGCGCTGCGCTCAGCCTGCTGAAGTCCGCTGCCAACGCGCGGCTCAGGGCGCGCACGTTGAACCAGCCGTACTTGGTCACCAACTCGCTCGACGACGGCGAACAGCTCAGCCGCAACCTGATCGTCGACCTGGA
>JAYUWF010000311.1:0-11720 GCA_043753685.1 Herminiimonas sp. | reverse complement strand
GCCACTACGAAACCGTGCGGGTCATTGCCAGCAGCGCCGGCGACATGCTGCACGACGCCCTCGATGCATTTGCCCGCCTGGATCAAAAGCATGCGATGCGGATCATCGCCCAGGACCAGCTGATCGATCATGAATTCCGCTCGATCATGCGCAACCTGATCACTTTCATGATGGAAGATCCGCGCACCATCTCGGCCGCCCTCGATACGCTGTGGGTGGCGAAAGCCATCGAGCGCATCGGCGACCATGCCAAGAACATCGCCGAATACGTGGTCTTCGTGGTCGAAGGCAAGGATATCCGGCACACCGACTACGCCACCGCCAGGCTCGACAGCGAAGGCTGAATCGGGGCGGCGTAACCACGCGAGCGCGAACCGCCACCGAAGCACGACGCTGCGGTCCATCGAACACCGGCATGCCTTACCAGGCATCCAGAGGAATCACAGGAATCGCGATCATGGCAACCGACAAGACCACCATTCTGATCGTCGAGGACGAGCCGTCCATCGTCGAACTGGTCAGCTACACCTTGAAGGAAGCGGGCTGGAATCCGACTGCGGTGCATACCGCCAGCGATGCCTGGGATTACATTCACCGCCGTATGCCGCATCTGATCCTTCTCGACTGGATGTTGCCGGACCAGACCGGACTGCGGTTGTTGTCGCGAATTCGAGGCGATCGCCAGTTCAACGAATTGCCGATCATCATGTTGACCGCAAAAAGCATGGAAGAGGATAAGATTGCGGGGCTCGATCACGGCGCCGACGATTACATCACCAAGCCGTTCTCGCCGCGTGAGCTGACGGCCCGCGTGAATGCCCTGTTGCGGCGCAAGGCGCCAGAGCATTCGCAAAGCCTGATGACCGCGGGTAGCGTGCAGCTCGACCCGATCAGTTGCAGTGTCAGCCTGGATCGGCAAAAGATCGATATCGGACATGCCGAGTTCAAGCTGTTGAAGTTTTTCCTGGCGCACCCGGATCGGGTGTTTTCTCGCAGCCAGTTGCTCGACAAGGTGTGGGGCGATCATGTGGAGATCGAGGAGCGCACGGTCGATGTGCACGTGCTGCGCCTGCGCAAGGCCTTGAAGGAAGCGGAGCACTTGATCAAGACCGTGCGGAGCGTGGGTTACATGTTGAGCGAAAAGTAGGCGATTGAAAAACAAACGATCGAAAAACAAGCGATCGAACAACCGATTGAGACGAGAACGAGTGATCAATGAAGCATAGTCCGAAGCCATGAGCTTGCATCGATGAGTCCGCGATTGTTGTTCTGGGTACCAGCCGGCCTGCGCCTGCTGGTCGTCATGCTTGGATCGGTGCTGCTGGGCGTGTTCTTCGGCCCGGTGGTGGCCCTGACGGTGGGTCTGATCGCCCTGACGGTGGCGGTGATGGTGCAGTTGCATTATCTGTACCTGCTGGCGGGTTGGCTGGACAATCCCGGCACGGTGCGCCTGCCCGATGGCTGGGGCGCCTGGACCGATATCTTTTCGCGCCTGTACCGGTTGCGCCGCGACGACGAGCGCAACCGCACCGAATTGACTGAGTGGCTGGCGCGCTTTCGCCAGGCCATGAGCCTGTTGCCCGACGGTGTGGTGATTATGGACGATGTACTGTTCATGGAGTGGTGCAATCCGGCCGCCGAACGCCATCTCGGCCTGCGCGACGATCGCGACAAGGGCATGCGGGTGACCAACCTGATCCGCAACCCGGACTTCATCGATTACATCATTCTGGGGCGCTATGATCAGCCGCTCACGCTCAGCCTGCGCGAGCGGAAACTGATCGTCCACATCATCCCTTTCGAAAACCGGCGCCAGATCCTGGTCACGCACGACGCCACTGAAGCCGAGCGGATCGAGATGATGCGGCGCGACTTCATTGCCAATGCCTCCCACGAGTTGCGCACGCCACTGACCGTCATCAACGGTTTCCTGGAAATCGCCTACAACCAGCCGAACCTTGACCCGACCACCCGCCGCGCCCATCTGAAATTGATGAACGAGCAGGGCCAGCGCATGCAGAATCTGGTCGAGGACATGCTGACCCTGACGCGCCTCGAATCGATCGATTATCCGTTGCGCCTGGAACGAGTCGACGTGCCGAAGCTGCTGGATCAGATCTTGCAGGAAGCGCAAGCCCTGTCGGCCGGCCGCCACGACATCACCCTCGTCGTCGAGGCGCCGGACATCAACGGCAGCGCCGACGAATTGCGCAGCGCCTTCGGCAACCTGGTTTCGAATGCGGTGCGCTACACGCCCGAACACGGCACCGTTGCCCTGAAATGGGACATGGGCCGCAACGGTCCGCAATTCTCGGTGCAGGATACCGGAATCGGTATCCGCGCCGAACACATCAACCGTCTGACCGAGCGCTTCTATCGCGTCGACAAAAGCCGCTCCCGCGAGACCCAGGGCACCGGCCTCGGCCTGGCGATCGTCAAGCATGTGCTGTTGCGGCACGACGCCGTGCTGGCGATCGATTCGCAGCCGGGGCAGGGCAGTACCTTCATGGTGCGGTTTCCGGAATCGGCGCTGGCCGACGCGATTGCTGCCTAGCGGGCTGTCGCAGCAAGTCCATCTGCTACCATGGCGCTCGATCCAACATTGCCGCCGGCATCGATGCTGCGGCCAGTCCCCATGTTCCCTCGTCGTACCTTTCTGATGTTATGCAGCGGCTTGCTGCTGGCATCCTGTTCGACCACCCGGCCACCGGTGGCGATTGTGCCGACGGTCGTGCCTCCACCCGCAGTCGTCGTGGCGCCGAAGCCCAGGCCGATCCGCATCGGTCTGGCGCTCGGCGGCGGGGCTGCGCGAGGGTTCGCGCACATCGGCGTGATCAAGGCGCTGGAAGCGCAGGGCATCGTGGCCGATATCGTGGTCGGCACCAGCGCCGGCAGCCTGGTCGGCGCGCTGTATGCCGCCGGTTTCGACGGCTTTGCCCTGAATCGCCTGGCACTGGAAATGGATGAAGCCACCATCTCCGACTGGTCGGTACCGTTCTTCAGCAGCGCCACCGGCGTGCTCAAGGGAGAGGGCCTGCAGAACTATGTGAACAAGACGGTCCTGAACGTACCGATCGAGCATCTGAAAAAACCCTTCGGCGCGGTCGCCACCGATCTCAACAGCGGCCAGCCGATCCTGTTCAGGCGCGGCAATACCGGGCTCGCCGTGCGCGCGTCGTCGGCGGTGCCGGGCGTGTTCCAGCCGGTCAGGATCGGCACCCATTCCTACGTCGACGGCGGCCTGGTGTCGCCGGTGCCGGTGCGCTATGCCCGCGAGATGGGCGCCGATTTCGTCATCGCGGTCAACATCTCGTCGCGCCCCGACAGCCAGGCCGCGGTTAGTTCGGTCGAAGTGCTGCTGCAGACTTTCGCCATCATGGGGCAGACCATCAACCGCCAGGAATTGAAGGAAGCCGACATCGTGATCCAGCCCAGCCTGGGTGCCATGAAGGGCAGCGATTTCACCAGCAGGAACGTGGCGATCCTGGCCGGCGAGCAGGCAGCGGCAGCCGTGATGCCGGAAATCCGCCAGAAGCTGAAACTGCTGCGCGAAAAATAATCGCATCGGTTCAGTCCGGATGACCCGTGCTCGGACATCGAACCTCGGACGAAAAAAAACCGCCGGCACTTGCGGCGGTCTTGTCGGTCATATCGATGGATCAGTGTTGTTCCGGTTGTTCAATTCTGCGTGCGCCATTGAAGCGGCTTTTCCAGTAACCCAGGTCCATGCTTTCGATGCGGACCTGGCCGCCGGCGGAAGGCGAATGGATGAATTTGTTGTCACCCAGATAAATGCCGACATGCGAAAAGCCGCGCTTCAATGTGTTGTAGAACACCAGGTCGCCCGGTTGCAATTCCTGTTTCTCGACCTGCTTTCCGACCTGGCTGATTTCTTCGGATGTGCGCGGCAGGATCGTGCCCCATGCTTCCTTGAAGACGTAGCGCACCAGACCGCTGCAATCGAGGCCGTTTTCCGGTGAGTTGCCGCCCATTTTGTAGCGGATGCCGAGCATGCCGATGGCCTGCATTGCCAGTTCGGAGGCGCGGCTGGTGAAGTCGTGCAGGCGCGCCAATGGCGCATCCATCAAGTTGGGTGTGCTGCTCGAAGCAGTGACTTCGACGCTGGCCGCAGGCAGACAAACACCGGCGAGAGAAGCAAGCAGGACGGCGTGTGCAAAAACTGCAATTCCACGCGTTTGTATTTTTGTCAACATAGTGTGATCCGTGTTGAAAGCAGGCCAATGTAAGGGAATCGGTTGGCCCTGTCAAAACTTATTGCTTGCAGGTATGCTTGACGACAACCGCTACCGATTGACCTCGAACCTCGCCATGCCAGCTGCAACGACCAATTTGCCATTGAAGCCGCGGGTACTGATTGCAGACGATTCGCGGATCGTGCGCGCCACGCTGATCAAGCATATCGAAGGCATCTTCGACTTCCGCGAAGCCAGCGATGGCCTGGAAGCGTGGGAGACGCTGCTGATCGATCCCAACATTCAGATCGTCCTGTCCGACATCACCATGCCACGCCTGGACGGCTACGGTTTGTTGGAGCGCATTCGTAGTTCGAAGATACCGCGCATCCGTTCGCTGCCCGTGGTAATGGTCTCCGGCAGCCAGGATCAGCCGGAGCAGGACCGCGCACGGGCCGCCGGCGCAACCGACCTGATCGGCAAGGGTATGCATCCGGATCAGTTGTTGTCGCGCCTGGATATTCTGTCGCGCCTGATCGGTACCCAGACTGCCTTCGAACGGGGTCTGGAAGCGCGCGTCAAGCGCGTCTACGGCAGCCAGCGAATCGAGCTGTCGTCGCCGGCCACACTCGACGGAAAAGCCGCTGCGATGCTCGCGCAGGCACGCGACAAGGGGCACAATTTCGTGCTCCTGACGATCCGCATCGGACTGCAGCACGTGGCGCTGTCGGCCTATCGGGCGCCGTCGCCGGAAGCAGTGGGCGATGCCGTCGGCCAGCTGCTGGCGCGCACCGTGCGCCAGAGCGATTGCGTGGCCTTGACCGATGCCGGTGAATTCACATTGGCCACCACCAGCGTGCGCTTTGCCGGCGTGCGTGGTTTTGCC
Source organism: Herminiimonas sp. (assembly GCA_043753685.1). Classification (GTDB taxonomy): domain Bacteria; phylum Pseudomonadota; class Gammaproteobacteria; order Burkholderiales; family Burkholderiaceae_D; genus JANXSS01. The sequence goes on along the minus strand of JAYUWF010000311.1, from coordinate 6,641 downwards.
GATCGGGTTTGCTCGGCAATCGCCAATGCCCATTTGCTGGAAGACGAACAGATGATCTTCGTTGCCAGCGGCGGCCTGGTCGCACTCGACGATGTGCAGGTGCGCGATGAAGACGGCGCCCAGCCGGATCTGGCGACGATGCGGCGCATCGCTTCGCGCCGCGCGTTGCTCGGTTTCGATCGTGCCCGCTCGGGTGTGATCGGCGCCGCGGAAGAAAAGCTGCACGACCTGTCTTTCCGAGCTGGCAATTGAGTCAAGCAGGTCGGCGTCGAAATGGGCGGGGCGGGCGGGCCGTTCGAAGGCATGAGGACGCGATCACTGAACTGTGACTGCACTGCCACCGAGCTGTCGTACAATTCCGGTTCGTTCAATCCGGAGCCGCCATGAAAACCAAACAAATGCTGACCCTCGACGATGTCAAGAAGATCGCCGCCGCCGCCGAGGCCGAAGCGCTCGCCAACAACTGGAACGTCGTCATTTCGGTGGTCGATGACGGCGGCCACCTACTGCTGCTGCATCGCCTGGACGGCGCGCCGTTGATGTCGACCCAGATCGCGCCCGGCAAGGCAAAGTCCGCTGCGCTCGGCAAGCGCGACACCAAGATTTTTGAAGACATCATCAACAACGGCCGCATCGCCTTCATGACCGTGCCCGGCATGGAAGCCATGCTCGAAGGCGGCGTCGCGATCATCGTCGACGGCCAGTGCGTCGGTGCAGTCGGCGTCTCCGGCGTCAAATCGACCGAGGATGTGCAGATCGCAAAAGCCGGGATTGCAGCGCTCGGCCTGTAAGGAATTTTCGCCTGCGTTGCGCTTGCAACAAGCCTGAGCCCGGCCCGCAGCAGAGGCGCCGGGATCGCCTCTGCGCAAGGTCTTCAAGCCCGGTTTCGGTTGCCTGGGGCCTTACTTCTGCGCTATACTCAGCCGGTTTAGCCAATTCTAAAACCGTCGTAGCGCATACCACCTTCCAAACGTCCCGAATCGATCCGAATCCTGCCGCCCAACGCTTGCCGTGGGGCACCTGCGCAGGTGGCGCGGTCGTGATGGCGCGGCGTGGCGACGGTAACTTTTTCAGGAGTTACCCTTGCAGCCATTTCTATCTGGCCCCACAGTTCCGGCCATCCTAGCGCTCGCAGACGGGTCGATTTTCGAAGGTTTTTCCATCGGCGCCCAAGGTCAGACGACCGGCGAAGTCGTGTTCAACACGGCCATGACCGGTTATCAGGAAATCCTGACCGATCCCAGCTACAGCCGCCAGATCGTCACCCTCACGTATCCGCACATCGGCAACACCGGTGTCAATCCGGAAGACGTGGAAGCGAACAGGGTCCACGCGGCCGGCCTGATCATTCGTGACCTGCCGATCGTGACCTCGAATTTCCGCTCGACCCAGACGCTTTCGGATTACTTGAAAGCCGAAAACATCGTCGCCATCGCCGGCATCGACACCAGGAAGCTCACGCGCATCCTGCGCGACACCGGCGCGCAGGGCGGCGCCATCGTCGCCGGCGTCAAGGCCAGCGCGGAGCAGGCGCTCTCGCTGGCGCTGTCGTTTCCGGGTCTGTCCGGCATGGACCTGGCAAAAGTGGTGTCCACCAAGACCGCCTACGAATGGTCGCAGGGAGAGTGGGTGCTGGGCCGCGGTTACACCACCGAAACGAAATCGACCTACCACGTGGTGGCCTTCGATTACGGCGTCAAGTTCAACATCCTGCGCATGCTGGCATCGCGCGGTTGCAAGGTCACGGTGCTGCCGGCCCAGGCCACTGCTGCCGAGGCGTTGGCATTGAATCCCGACGGCATCTTCCTGTCGAATGGTCCGGGCGATCCGGAGCCATGCGAGTACGCCATTGCCGCAACGCGCGAACTGATCGAGCGTGGCATACCGACTTTCGGCATCTGCCTGGGTCACCAGATCATGGCGCTGGCTTCCGGCGCGAAAACCCTGAAGATGAAGTTCGGTCATCACGGCGCGAACCACCCGGTGCAGGATCTCGACAGCAAGCAAGTATTGATCACCTCGCAGAACCATGGTTTCGCGGTCGACGCCGATACGCTGCCGGGCAACTGCCGCATCACGCACGTGTCGCTCTTCGACGGTTCGCTGCAGGGCTTTGCCCGCACCGACCGCCCGGCCTTCTGCTTTCAGGGCCACCCGGAAGCTTCACCCGGCCCCAACGATATCGCCCCGCTGTTCGATCGCTTCGTGGCAATGATGGAGAAACACAAGAATGCCTAAGCGCACAGACATAAAAAGCATCCTGATCATCGGTGCCGGTCCGATCATCATCGGCCAGGCCTGCGAATTCGACTACTCCGGCGCCCAGGCCTGTAAGGCTCTGCGCGAAGAAGGTTATCGCGTGGTGCTGGTCAACAGCAACCCGGCGACCATCATGACCGACCCGGAAATGGCGGATGTCACCTACATCGAGCCGATCACCTGGCAAGTCGTCGAAAGGATCATCGACAAGGAACGGCCGGACGCGATCCTGCCGACCATGGGCGGACAGACCGCGCTCAATTGCGCGCTGGATCTGCACCACCAGGGCGTGCTGGCGAAATACGGTTGCGAGCTGATCGGCGCATCGCCGGAAGCCATCGACATGGCCGAGGACCGCTCCAAGTTCAAGGAAGCGATGACCCGCATCGGCCTCGGTTCGGCCCGTTCCGGCATCGCCCATTCGCTGGATGAAGCCTGGGTGGTGCAGAAGACACTCGGGTTTCCCACGATTATCCGGCCGTCCTTCACGATGGGCGGCAGCGGCGGCGGGATTGCTTATAACGCCGAAGAATTCGAAACCATCTGCAAGCGCGGCCTGGAAGCCTCGCCCACCACTGAGTTACTGATCGAAGAATCGCTGCTCGGCTGGAAAGAGTACGAGATGGAAGTCGTGCGCGACAAGGCCGACAATTGCATCATCGTTTGCTCGATCGAAAACCTCGATCCGATGGGCGTGCATACCGGCGACTCGATCACGGTGGCACCGGCGCAGACACTGACCGACAAGGAATACCAGATCCTGCGCAATGCCTCGCTGGCAGTGCTGCGCGAGATCGGCGTCGATACCGGCGGCTCGAACGTGCAATTCTCGATCAATCCGGAAGATGGCCGCATGGTCGTCATCGAAATGAATCCGCGCGTCTCGCGTTCGTCGGCGCTGGCGTCGAAAGCCACTGGCTTCCCGATTGCAAAGGTCGCGGCCAAGCTGGCGGTCGGCTACACGCTCGATGAACTGCGCAATGAAATCACCGGCGGCGCCACGCCCGCGTCTTTCGAGCCGTCGATCGATTACGTGGTCACCAAGATTCCGCGCTTCGCCTTCGAAAAATTCCCGACCGCCGACAGTCACCTGACCACGCAAATGAAATCGGTCGGCGAAGTCATGGCGATCGGCCGCACCTTCCAGGAATCCTTCCAGAAAGCCTTGCGCGGCCTGGAAGTCGGCGTCGACGGCTTGAACGAAAAGACCACGGACCGCGAAACCATCGAAGAAGAACTCGGCGAGCCGGGTCCGGACCGGATCTGGTACGTCGGCGACGCCTTCGCGCACGGTTTCACCCTGGAAGAAGTGCATCAATTGACCAAGATCGATCCTTGGTTCCTTGCACAGATCAAGGAAATCGTTGACATCGAATTGTGGCTGGAAACGCAAAAGCTGGAAGCGCTCGATCGCCCGACCCTGCGCCGCCTGAAACAGAAGGGGTTTGCCGACCGTCGTCTGGCCAAGCTGATGCACACCACCGACAAGGCAGTGCGCGAAAAGCGTCATGCCATGAACCTGCGTCCGGTCTACAAGCGCGTCGACACCTGCGCCGGCGAATTCGCCACCAATACCGCCTACATGTATTCGACCTACGAGGAAGAGTGCGAATCGCAACCGACCGACAAGAAGAAGATCATGGTGCTGGGCGGCGGGCCGAACCGCATCGGGCAGGGCATCGAATTCGATTATTGCTGTGTCCACGCAGCGCTGGCCATGCGCGAGGATGGCTATGAAACCATCATGGTCAACTGCAATCCGGAAACCGTCTCCACCGATTACGACACCTCCGACCGCCTGTATTTCGAACCGTTGACGCTGGAAGACGTATTGGAAATCGTTGACAAGGAAAAACCGTTCGGTGTGATCGTGCAGTACGGCGGACAGACGCCGTTGAAACTGGCGCTGGATCTGGAAGCCAACGGCGTGCCGATCATCGGCACCTCGCCGGACATGATCGATGCCGCCGAAGACCGCGAGCGGTTCCAGAAACTGCTGCATGAATTGAAATTGCGCCAGCCGCCCAACCGTACCGCCCGCACCGAAGCCGACGCCTTGCTGCTGGCGCAGGAAATCGGTTATCCGCTGGTGGTGCGTCCTTCCTACGTGCTGGGTGGTCGGGCCATGGAAATCGTGCACGAGCAGCGTGACCTCGAGCGCTACATGCGCGAAGCGGTCAAGGTATCGCACGATTCGCCGGTGCTGCTCGATCGCTTCCTGAACGACGCGATCGAAGTCGACGTCGATTGTATTTCCGATGGCGAACACACTTTCATCGGCGGCGTCATGGAACACATCGAGCAGGCCGGCGTGCATTCGGGCGACTCCGCCTGTTCGCTGCCGCCGTATTCGCTTTCGCAAGCCACGATCGATGAAATCAAGCGCCAGACTTCGCTCATGGCCAAGGGTTTGAACGTGGTCGGGCTGATGAACGTGCAGTTCGCGATCCAGCAACAGGAGGTCAGGAATGACAGCGGCGATGTCGCATTGCAGGACGTCGTGTTCGTGCTGGAAGTCAATCCGCACGCCTCGCGTACGGTACCGTTTGTCTCCAAGGCGACCGGCCTGCAACTGGCAAAGATCGCCGCGCGCTGCATGGTCGGTCAGTCTCTTGCAAGTCAAGGCATCGTCAAGGAAGTGATACCACCGTATTTCAGCGTCAAGGAAGCGGTGTTTCCGTTCGTAAAATTCCCGGGCGTCGACACCATCCTCGGACCTGAAATGAAATCCACCGGTGAAGTCATGGGCGTTGGCAAGACCTTCGGCGAAGCGTTCGTCAAGTCGCAGTTGGGTGCCGGCGTCAAATTGCCGCGTTCGGGCAAGGTGTTCCTGAGCGTCAAGGGCAGCGACAAGCCACGCGCGGTGCAGGTGGCGCGCGACCTGGTCGAGATCGGCTTTTCGGTGGTGGCGACCAAGGGCACGGCTGCAGCCATCAGCGCCGCCGGCATCGCAGTGACCACCGTCAACAAGGTGGCGGAAGGGCGGCCGCATGTGGTCGACATGATCAAGAACCAGGAAATCGCGCTGGTCATCAATACCGTCGAAGAAAAGCGCAGCGCCATCGTCGATTCGCGGGCGATCCGCACGTCGGCACTGGCCGCGCGCGTGACGACCTACACCACGATCGCCGGCGCTGAAGCGGCAGTCGAAGGCATGGCGCACCTGGATGGATTGAATGTCTACGATTTACAAGGCCTGCATAAGACCTTACACTGATCCGAACGTCCATTCGGACTGGTCGCATCCCGGCTGTGTTTGACAGCCAGGCCAGCGGCGGGTCTGGAACCACAGGGGTCGCATCGAACATTCGTCGCTGCGGCCTCTGTGGTTTTCACTTTTAATTTAACGAAAAAATCGTCGAAAAATCATGAGTTCTGTTCCGCTTACAAAGCATGGCGCCCAGTTGTTGAAGGATGAATTAATTCGCCTCAAGACCAAGGAGCGTCCGTCCGTCATCAGCGCCATCGCCGAAGCCCGCGCCCACGGCGACCTGTCCGAAAATGCCGATTACGATGCCGCCAAGGAGCGCCAGAGTTTCATCGAGGGCCGCATCGCCGACCTCGAAGGCAAGCTCGGCGCCGCCCAGATCATCGATCCGGCCATGCTGGACGCCGAAGGCCGCATCGTCTTCGCCTCCACCGTGCACCTGGAAGACCTGGAGTCGGGTGACCGCGTGACGTATCAGATCGTCGGCGTCGACGAAGCCGATCTGAAGGAGCGCAAGGTTTCGATCACCTCGCCGATCGCGCGCGCCCTGATCGGCAAGTCCGCCGGTGACGTGGTGGCAGTCGAAGCACCGGCCGGTCTGCATGAATACGAAGTGCTCGAAGTCCGGTATATCTGATCGATGTTCCTGCAGCGCGCACGGTTGCTGATCGCCACCCTATGGGTCGGCAGCCTGTGGACCGTCGGCTATGTCGTGGCGCCGACGCTGTTCGCCACGCTGGCTGACCGTGCGCTGGCCGGCACGATTGCCGGCAGCCTGTTCCGGATCGAAGCCTGGGTATCGGTCGCCTGTGCGCTGAGCTTGCTGTTGATCCTTTGGCGAGCGACGCCGGATGCAGGCAACCGTTCGACGGTGCTCCGGCTCGTGCTAGGCATGCTGGCCTGTACCGTGATCGGCTATTTTGGATTGCAGCCATTCATGGCAGCGATCCGCGAAGCCTCGGCTGCTGCCGGAGGCATGAATCCGGATGCGAAGATGCAGTTCGGCGCCCTGCATGGCGCTGCCAGCGGGATTTTCTTGCTGCAGAGCCTGCTGGGAGTTGCACTGATCCTGAAGTTGCGCTGATCCTGAAATTGCGCTGTACTGCGGGCGTTTATTTGCCCAACTGCGATTTCTTGATGCTGCTCAAACGAGGCTTGGCGCGCTTGATGTTGC
>JAYUWF010000310.1:0-11753 GCA_043753685.1 Herminiimonas sp. | reverse complement strand
CCGGAACGCGTCGCCGCAACCGGTCGGATCGACCACCCGGTCGACCGCCACGCACGGGATCTGAAGATGCTTGCCGCCCGTGAAAATATCCGCGCCGAGTTCGGCGCGCGTGACGATCAGGGCATCGACGCGCTGCGCGATCTGTTCCAGTGTCAGGCCGGTGCGGTTGGTCAGCAGTTCGGCTTCATAGTCGTTGACGGCGACATAGGTCGCCAGCTCGATGAAATGCAGCAGCTCTTCACCATTGAACATCGGCAGGCCCTGGCCCGGATCGAAGATCAACGGTATGCCGGCCGCCGCGCAATCCCGCGCGTGCTGGAGCATGGCGTCGCGTCCATCCGGTGCGACGATAGCCAGCTTGACGGCGCCGGCATCGGCGACCTGGTTCTGATGCGACTGCATCATGGCGCCGGGATGAAAGGCCGTGATCTGGTTGCTGTCGATATCGGTGGTGATGTAGCACTGGGCCGTGTATTCACTGGCGATGGTGCGGATGCAGCGCGCCGAGATGCCGAGTCCGGCCAGCCGTTCCAGATAGGTCGACCCATCCTGCCCGAGCGCGGCCATGATCACCGGATCGCCACCGAGCAGGTGCAGGTTGTAGGCGATGTTGCCCGCGCAACCGCCGAATTCCCTGCGCATCGCCGGCACCAGGAAGGACACGTTGATCTTGTGCAGCTGGTCCGCCAGCAGAGCTTCCGAGAATCGTCCTTCAAACGACATGATGGTATCGAATGCCAGGGAACCGCAGATCAATGATGTCATGGGAAGGTGCCGGAAAAGTCGGGAAAAGTGAAAGGGAAAAGCCGCTGCAAGCGCGGCTCAGGGATAGAAGAGATACACGCGGTAACCGGAGGCCGTCAGGCGCGCCAGCTCGTAGACCAGGCGGACCGGCTGCTCGCTGCCGGCGGTGAAGCCCTTGGCAGGCGAGGTCGTGGCCGGCAGATAGTCGCGCGGACCGATCACCCGGCGCGCCACGACCTTGTCGCTGGTGTCGGTCAGGGTCAGCTCGATGCTGGGCCAGGCCTGTACCGTGGCACTGCGGTTGCGCAGCAGGACGGAGAGCGTGAATTGATCGCGCTTGTCGGCAATTGGCTGGAAATCGCTCGATTCGATCGATACCGAATCGATCTGGGTCGGCAGGCCGACGCTGCAGCCGATCACGCGGCAGGCGTCATCGAGCAGCGGCCGCGTCTGCGGAAAATTCGCGGCGATCGAGGTGCGAAACGCGTAGCCGACTTGCGCTACCAGGAGCAGCGCCAGCAGCATCGCGGCCGAAACCATCAGGGGTCGAACGGTGCGGCGCAAGCCCTGGCGGCGCAGGTCTTCGGAAACGAAGTCCGGCAGTTCGTCGGACTCGGCGTGCGAGTCCGGGTCGGCATCGCCGAAGGGTCTGGTCGACGATCCGCTCGCAGCGCCAGGGGCGACAACGCCCATGGCCTGAGGAGCACTTCCTGTTCCCGCTGCCACGGCTGGCGCGTCATGTGCAATGTCGTCCGCCAGTGCGGCGGCCTGCGGTTCGTCGATCCGGGACGGCCGCAATAGGCCGGGCAGGGGACTCATCGAAGCCTGCGCCGGTGCGAGCGCGGTGTCGTTCTGCCCTTGCAGGACTTGCCGTGCTTCCGGTCCGACGTCTTGCCCGACTTCCGCGGTTCCGCCGGCACCGGCATCCCAAGCAGTCGCCTCCAGCGCCTGCCATGCGTCGCGGTGTTCGCCATGGTCGGCGGGGCGATCCTCCGACGTGCCAGCCTGACCACGCGAGCGGGCGTCCACACCGGTCGCTTCGGATTTCAGGGAGCCAGGCGCGCCGGGGAAATAGGTGGCGTCTTCATTGAAATCACTGGTCGCCGCCTGCCAGAGCGATGCGCTTGCCTGCGCATCGTCTGATTTGGCTTTTGCTTCGGCCGCCGCCATTGCCGGACGATCGGCATCGGCAGCATCGACAGCGACTTTGGCATCGGCATCGGCGTCAGCATCAGCATCAGCACCGGCAGCAGCGGTAGCAGCGGTAGCAGCGGTAGCAGCGGTAGCGGCAGCAGTGCCGGATACCGAATCCGTCGCGCGGTATTCGGACGCGCGGCGTTCGGACGCAGTATCGGCCGCCATGTCGACGGCGGCCAGCGGTGACGGCTCGGATCGCAATGTACCGAGTCCCGGGAAGAGGCTCTTGGGCGAACGCGAAAGCGGCGCCAGCTGGACTGGCGCATAGGCGGCCGCATAGCCGGATTTGATCGGGGCTGGCGGCGCAACCGGTTCCGGTGCCGGGGCAGCGGGCGGTGGCGGATGATCGACTGCGGCAATCAATTCCTGGAACAGGGTGTTGTCGCTTTTTTCGGCGCGGCTGCGATTGTCGCGCGGTGCGGCAGCGATCGACGGCGCAGCGGGTGCTACTGGTGCGACTGGTGCGGTCTGTGCGGTCTGTGTATTGGCGAGCGTCGGCGGCGGCTCACCCGCCGTCGTCGGCCTGGCGGCGAGCGCTGGCGGCCAGCGACCGCCCAGCGCGCCAACCGGTGCGTTGACGGCGGCATTGATGTCTTCATCCGGATGCAGCAGGTTCTCGATGCCGTTGAAAATTTGCTTGCAGGTGCCGCAGCGTACCAGGCCGGCGCGCAACTTCAACTGGTCGGACGCGACCCGGAACGCTGTCTGGCAATGCGGACATCGGGTTGCCAGTGCCATGGTCAGCCCAAGCCGTCGATCGCTGCCGGCAGTTGGCCCGCCAGCGCCACCCAACCGTCATGTTCGGCTGCGACCGTCATGCCGATGAACGGCGCATACGCGGCGCAGACTTCCTCGGCCTGCCTTGCCAGCACCCCGGAGAGCACCAGCGCGCCTCCGGCCGCCACCCGCCCGGCCAGCATCGGCGCCATCAATTTCAATGGGCTCGACAGGATGTTGGCCACCACGACGTCGAATCGACGGCCATTGGCAGCGGCGGCAAATTCTTCAGGCAGGTAATAGTCGATCGCGCACTGGTTACGGTCGGAGTTTTCCCGCGCCGAGGCGATCGCCTGCGGATCGATGTCCACACCCAGCACGCTCGCAGCCCCCAGCTTCTTGGCAACCATCGCCAGGATGCCGGAGCCGCAACCGTAGTCCAGCACGCTGGCGCCCACCGGCGCATGCGCTTCCAGCCACTCCATGCACAGCCGCGTGGTCGGATGGCTGCCGGTGCCGAAGGCCAGGCCCGGATCGAGTTCCAGTACCAGTGCCGCCGGATCGGGCGCGGCATGCCAGCTCGGCACCACCCAGATGTTCTTGCCGATGTGGATAGGCTCGAACTGTGATTGGGTCAGCCGCACCCAATCCTGGTCGGCGACCGTGCGCAAGGTGTGCGGCAGGCGCGCGGGATCGATGCCGCAGGCCTGCGCGGCAGTCGCCAGCAGCGCGGCATGATCGGCGTCGGCCTCGGTCAGCGCCACCACCCGGCTGTGCTCCCAGGCGGCTTCGGTCGGTTCCATGCCGGGCTCGCCGAACAGCGGTTGCTCGGCCTCGGTGCCGAGGTCGGCGTCTTCCACCGACACCGACAGGGCGCCGGCCTCGATCAATGCATCCGACAGCGCTTCGGCGTCGGTGCGGACCACCTCGATGACGATTTCAATCCAGCTCATGCGTTTTGGGGTGTCGGGCCAGGTGCCCGCCTAGCCTTGGTTTTTCGGCAGAACCGGCATGTTCGCCAGTTTCTGTTCCAGGTAGTGGATGTTGGTGCCGCCTTCGGCGAAACGTGCATCCACCATCAACTCGCGATGCAGGGGAATATTGGTCAGGATACCTTCGACCACCATCTCCGACAAGGCGATCTGCATGCGCTTGATGGCTTGTTCGCGGGTAGCACCGTATGCGATCACCTTGCCGACCATCGAATCGTAGTTCGGCGGCACGTAATAACCGGCGTAGGCGTGCGAGTCGACCCGGATGCCGGGACCGCCCGGCGCATGCCAGGAAATGATCTTGCCGGGCGAAGGCGTGAACTTGAAGGGATCCTCGGCATTGATGCGGCACTCGATCGCATGACCCTTGAGAATGATGTCGCGCTGGCGGAAGCGCAATTTTTCTCCTGCTGCAATACGGATCTGTTCCTGCACGATATCGATGCCGGTGATCATTTCGGTCACCGGATGCTCGACCTGGACACGGGTATTCATTTCGATGAAATAGAATTCGCCGTTTTCATACAAAAATTCGAAGGTGCCGGCGCCGCGATAACCCATCTTCCGGCACGCTTCGGCGCAACGGTCGCCGATGCGTTCGATGATCTTGCGCGGTATGCCGATGGCCGGCGCTTCTTCGATGACCTTCTGGTGACGCCGCTGCATCGAGCAATCGCGTTCGCCGAGCCAGACCGCATTCTTGAATTCGTCGGCCAGGATCTGGATTTCCACATGGCGTGGATTTTCCAGATACTTCTCCATATAGACTTCCGGATTGCCGAACGCGGCGCCGGCTTCGGTGCGGGTCATGGTCACCGCGTTCAAGAGCGCCGCTTCGGTGTGCACCACCCGCATGCCGCGCCCGCCACCGCCACCGGCAGCCTTGATGATGACCGGATAGCCGACCTTGCGGGCGATCCGGATGATTTCCTTGGTGTCTTCCGGCAGCGCGCCTTCGGAGCCGGGCACGCACGGCACGCCGGCGCGGATCATGGCTTGTTTTGCCGATACCTTGTCGCCCATCAGTCGGATCGATTCCGAGCGCGGTCCGATGAAGACGAAGCCGGATCGTTCGACCCGTTCCGCAAAATCCGCGTTTTCCGATAGGAAGCCGTAACCGGGGTGAATCGCCTGCGCATCGGTGACTTCGGCGGCGCTGATGATCGCCGGCATGTTCAGATAGCTCAGGGCCGAGGCCGCCGGTCCGATGCAGACCGATTCGTCGGCCAGCTTCACATACTTGGCGTCGCGGTCGGCTTCGGAATGCACCACCACGGTCTTGATGTTCATCTCGCGGCAGGCGCGCTGGATGCGCAGCGCGATTTCACCACGGTTGGCGATTAGGATTTTTTCAAACATGGGCGCAGGAAGAATCGGTAAGAAAATCGACAGGGGGCAGCCGGCGTGCGCCAGATGCGGCGCCCGACGACTGGTATTGCATGGCTGGCGGTAACAGCGGCACCGGCTTTGCCGACGGCGCCATCACTTTGGCGCCGCAGTGGCAACGGCTGGACCGTGGCCGGCCGCAGCCAGCCTCAACCAATGATGAACAGGGGCTGACCAAACTCGACCGGTTGGCCGTTTTCGACCAGGATCTGTGTCACCACGCCACCGACTTCGGTGTCGATTTCGTTGAGCAGCTTCATGGCTTCGATGATGCAGACGGTATCGCCTTCCTTGACCGTCGAGCCGATCTCGACATACGGCGGCGTGCCGGGCGCGGATGAGCGGTAGAAGGTACCGACCATCGGCGACTTGACCACGTGGCCAACCGGTTCCGGCGGCACCACGACGGCGGCGGCAACCGGTGCGGCGGCCGGCAGCGGCATGGCATGGCTGGCATGCGGTTGCATCATGACCATCTGGTTTTGCGGCTGTGCAGACGACTTGACGATGCGGACCTTGCTCTCGCCTTCGGTGACTTCGAGTTCTGCGATGTCGGACTCGGCTACCAGATCGATCAGGGTTTTCAGTTTACGTAGATCCATCAGGAGTCCTTTGGAATTGACTTTTGAATTAGGTAGGTCGGCGCTCTTAATATCGCGAGAATTATATGTCGGTTATCGGCAGTTAAGGGAATTTAAAGGTTTTTGATCGCAAACGCGATTGCCGCGGGATAGCCCGCCACGCCCAGCCCGCAGATCACCCCTGCGGCGATCGACGACAGGTAGGAGCGATGCCGGAACGATTCGCGCCGGTGGATGTTTGAGATATGAACTTCGACGAATGGAATCGCGACGCCGGAGAGGGCATCCCGCAAGGCGACGCTGGTGTGCGTCAGGCCCGCCGGATTGATGACGATGGCTTGCACGCCTTCTTTCGCCGCCGCGTGGATGCGGTCGATCAGCGCGCCTTCATGATTGCTCTGAAAGCAGCTCAGGCTGGCGCCCGCAGCCTGCGCCTGGTCGACGGCAAGCCGCTCGACATCGGCCAGGGTCGTGCTGCCGTAGACCTCCGGCTCGCGCGTGCCAAGTAGGTTCAGGTTCGGGCCATTGATCAATAGAATCGAAGTTGCCATTGAGATCGTATCCCGTATGACGAAGAAGGCGGCATTTTGCCGTCAAATGAAGGTGATTGGCAAGTAGAAAGATTGGCCGGCTCGTCTCTGGAATTACAGTGCAGCGATATCGCGGCGCAATTCGTCCATCTTCAGTTTTCCAAGATAGGTTTTGAGCACCCGTCCATCGGCACTCAGCAGTACCGTGTAGGGCAAGCTGCCGGTCCGGTTGCCGAACTGTTTGGACAATTCGGTGCCGCTCATGCCGGCCACGTACAAAGGGTAGGAAATCTTGTACTTGGCGGCAAATTCCTGGATGTTGGTAGGCGAATCGATGCCGATGCCGACAATTTGAACGTTCTTTGTGGCCACTTCCGTTTGCAGCGCCGACAGCGCCGGCATTTCCTCAACACAAGGGCCGCACCAGGTTGCCCAGAAATTGACGACCATCGGCTTGCCTTTCCATTGAGCGAGGCCCTGGGCGCCGCCGTTGGCGTCCGGCATCGCCTGGGCAAACAGGTTGCTGACTGCCGGAACGGCGGCCGACGCCGCTGGCGTTTCAACAACCGCCGGTGACGCATGACTGGAAGCACGCATCCCCATATATACGCCGATACTTGCAAATAGAACGCCGATCAAACCAAATAGCCAGACATTGCGCTTCATTTTCAATTACTTTCAGAGTCGAGTTGAGTGGTTGCGCTCGGTTGAGCGGCGGCGATCAGCGCTCGGACACCCTCGAGCCCCAGGCGCTCCACGTTGCCGCCGGCGCCGCCCTTCAAGGCGCCGCGCAGGTCGTCGGTGTCGTAAAGCGCAAGATGAACGCCCTCGTGTTTCCATAAAAAACTGAGCGTTTCGACCGGTTCCGAGCGCCCCTTGAAATGGTTGCTTTCGGAGACGTCGAAACGAATATTGCGATCCATCAGGTGCACCGCGACGTCCTTGCTGCTGTCGGCAAAGAGCTGCAGGTGGATTTCCGAATGCTCGCCAGCCGTGCCGTTGAGTACGGCACCGGTCAGGTAGGGTGAAAAGGGCGCCAGCTGGACCATCAGATCGGCCGCCAGTTGCCGCAGATGCAACAGCCGGGCGGGTTGCGTATCGCCGAAAAACAAGGCTTGGTGAGCACGCACTTCCAGTTCGATCTGCGCGTTGTCGGGGAGGTAATCACCGCGCACCTTGGAGTCGCCCAGAATCTGTTTGGCGGCGCGCCGCTTGGCGCTGCCGTAGTCGGCGCCTTCCTCGGCGATCATGCGGGCAGCCGAAATGGCGATTTCCGAACGCAAGGCCTCGGCTTCGAAAGGTGAATTGATTGGCATGGCAAGGATGATACGCGGGTACGCGAGTCGGTGTAGGGAAGCGATGCAGTGGCAGTCCGGGCGTGATCCGGTCGGTTAGAATCGCGGTATCCAATTCCGAAATTTTACAATGCATATCCATATCCTCGGCATTTGCGGCACCTTCATGGGTGGCCTGGCGGTGCTGGCCAAGGCCGCCGGCCATCGCGTGACCGGTTGCGATCAGAACGTCTATCCGCCGATGAGCACGCAGCTGGCAGCGCAGGGCATCGAACTGATCTCCGGTTTCGGCCCGGAACAGACCGCGCTCGACCCGGATCTGTACGTGATCGGCAACGTGGTCTCGCGCGGCAATCCGCTGATGGAAGAAATCCTCAACCGCGGGCTGCCCTACACCTCCGGGCCGCAGTGGATCGGAGAGCACATCCTGCAGCAGCGCTGGGTGCTGGCAGTGGCCGGCACGCACGGCAAGACCACCACCGCCTCGATGCTGACCTGGATCCTGGAGGACGCCGGTTATGCGCCGGGCTTCCTGATCGGCGGCGTGCCGCTCAATTTCGGCATCTCCGCCAGGCTCTCGGGCGCGACGCCGGACGGGGCGCCGTCGGCGTTCTTCGTGATCGAAGCCGACGAATACGACACCGCGTTCTTCGACAAGCGCAGCACGTTCGTCCACTACCACACCAAGACCGCGGTCCTGAACAATCTGGAATACGATCACGCCGATATCTTTGCCGACCTGGGCGCCATCGAAACCCAGTTTCACTATCTGGTGCGCACCGTGCCGGGAATCGGCCGGGTCATCGTCAATGGACGCGAAGAAGCGCTGCAGCGGGTACTGGCGCGCGGTTGCTGGAGCGAGACCGAATGGTTCGGCGTTGCCGCTGGCGGCAAGCACAGTTCGGCCGGCTGGTCGCTGCAAACGCATGCCGACGACAGTTTCGATGTCGCATTCAACGGCGCGCCGCAGGGCACGGTGCGCTGGAAGCTGGGGGGCGAACACAATCGCATGAACGCGGTGGCGGCAATCGCGGCCGCGCGCCATGTCGGTGTACCGGCCGCGCAGGCGATCGCATCGCTGGCGCGCTTCGAGAACGTCAAGCGGCGCATGGAGTTGCGCGGACAGGTCAACGGCATATCGGTGTACGACGATTTCGCCCACCATCCAACGGCCATCGACACCACCATCGAAGGCTTGCGCAAGCAGGTCGGCGCCGCGCGCATCCTGGCAGTGCTGGAGCCGCGCTCCAACACCATGAAGCTCGGCACCATGAAACAGGCGCTGGCCGGCAGCCTGGGCGCCGCGGATCTGGTGTTCGGTTACGGCGCCCGGGGCAGCGGCAAGGAAGCGCTCGGCTGGGACCTGGGGGCCGCACTGGCCGCCTTGGGCGAGAAAGCCGCCGCCTTCGACGACCTGGCGCCGCTGGTGCAGGCGATCGCTGCCGCGGCGCGGCCCGGCGACCACATCCTGGTGATGAGCAATGGCGGCTTCGGCGGCGTGCATCAGAAAATCCTCGACGCGCTGGCCGGATGATCCTGTACCTGCACGGCTTCAAGTCTTCGCCCGACTCCTTCAAGGCGCGCCTGCTCGGCGACACGCTGACGGCGCATGGGCGCGCCGGCGACTACCTGTGCCCGCAACTCCCGGCTTCTCCAGCGGCCGCGGTGGCACTCGCCCTGACGTTGGTGCGGGACGTGCCGCCGAATCAGCTGACGGTGATCGGTTCGTCCCTGGGCGGCTTCTATGCCACCTGGCTGGCCGAGCGACTGGACTGCCGCGCGGTGCTGCTCAATCCGGCGGTTCAGCCACCGCGCGACCTCGAGCAATATGTCGGCATCAGCAGCGCGTATCATTCGGACCAGCCGTTCGAATTCAAGCATGCCTACATCGATGAATTGCGCGCATTGACGGTGCCGGCAATCACGCGGCCCGAGCGCTATCTGCTCATTGCCGCCACCGGCGACGAAGTGCTCGACTGGCGCGAAATGCAGGCTCATTATCCAGGCGCGCAGCAAGTGATCATCGAAGGCAGCGACCATGGCATCGCCGATTTCGCAGAGTACCTGGCGACCGTGCTGGCGTTTTGCGACCATCCCGAGCCCCCTGCAACCTGAGTCTTTCCCGGACCATGACCGACCGTACTGGCCGGACAGGTTTTAAGTAAAATTTCAATAAGCAAAATCAATGAATTTATTTTTCGAAGAATCCGGCGATTTCAAGGCCGGCGTCGCGATGTCGCAGCAGGGCGAGGCCTACCAGGTGGAACTCCAGAGCGGCAAACGCACGAAGGTGCGCGCCAAGGATGTCTTGCTGCAGTTCGCGTCGCCCGATCCGGCCGAGATGATGAAGGCGGCGCATGCGGTGGCCGACGAGATCAACCTGGATTTTCTGTGGGAAGTCGCCGGCCAGGATGAATTCCTGTTTTCCGCGCTCGGCACCGAATACTTCGGCCATGCGCCGCAACCGCACGAAGCCGCCGGCCTGATCCTGCGGCTGCACTCTTCGCCTATCTATTTTTACCGCAAGGGCAAGGGCGTCTACAAGGCCGCCCCGGAAGCCTCGCTCAAGGCGGCCCTGGCCGGCGTGGAAAAGAAGCGCCAGCAGGCGCTGGTGCAGGCGGCCTATGTCGAGGAATTGACGGCCCTGCGCCTGCCGGCGGCGATGAAACCGCTGGCGCTGCAACTGCTCTTCAAGCCGGACAAGAACAGCATCGAGTACAAGGCGCTGGACGCCGCCTGCAGCGCGCTGCAGATGGCCCCGCAGCGCCTGATGCTGGCTGCCGGCGGCATCGCTTCGGCCAAGGAACTGCATCTGTCGCGTTTCCTGTTCGAGCATTTCCCGAAGGGGCTGGCGTTTCCTGCGCTGACCATTCCGGCGCCGGCAAAATTGCCGGTTGCGGACGTCCAGGCTTTCTCGATCGACGACGTTACCACCACTGAAATCGACGATGCATTCTCGGTATCCATGCTCGACGACGGCACCATCCGCGTCGGCATCCACATCGCGGCGCCGGGCCTGGGCATTCGGCCGGGCGACGCCGCCGACGCGGTGGCGCGCCAGCGCATGTCGACCGTCTATATGCCCGGCGACAAAATCACCATGTTGCCGGACAGCCTGGTTGAAGCCTTCACGCTGGCCGAGGGCAAGACCTGTCCGGCAGTGTCCCTGTATGCCACGCTGGACCCGTCGGACTGGTCGGTGATCGCCACCGAAACCCGGGCCGAGGCAGTCCCGATCGCGCGCAACCTGCGCCACAACGACCTTGATGAGCTGGTCACCGAAGACAATCTGGCGCAGGGCGCCGGCGAGTATCCGCACAAGGCCGATATCGCCATCCTGTGGCAGTGGGCGCTGGTGCTGGAACAGGGCCGCATGCAAAAGCGCGAAGGCTTCGGCCTGAAGCCGGAACAGAACAACCGCGTCGATTTCAATTTTTATGTCGATGACGATGTCGTCACGATCGCGCGCCGCCGCCGTGGCGCACCGCTCGACAAGATCGTCGCCGAGCTGATGATCTTTGCCAACAGCAGCTGGGGCAAGCTGATGCACGAGCACGGCGTGCCCGGCATTTACCGCAGCCAGGGTGGCGGCAGCGGCGGCTGGGCCACCAAGATGCAGGTGCGCATGGTCACCCACGCAGCACCGCACCAGGGCCTGGGTGTCGACCAGTACGCCTGGAGCACTTCGCCATTGCGCCGCTATCCGGATCTGGTCAATCAATGGCAGATCCTGGCGTGCGTCGAACACGGCGTCACGGCGCCGCTGGTCGCGCCCTTCAAGCCGCGCGACGCCGACCTGTTCGCGATCGTTTCGCAATTCGACGCGGCCTATGCCGCGTACGCCGATTTCCAGACGACCATGGAGCGCTACTGGTGCCTGCGCTGGCTGGGCCAGCAAGCGGCAGCCGGACGTGACGCCGATCTCGACGTCCGCACCGACGCCGATACCGATGCCGGGCGAGCTGAGTCACTGCGCGTCGAGGCGGTGGTATTGAAAGACGAAGTGCTGCGCCTGACCGACATTCCGCTGATCATCCGCCTGGCCGGCATGCCATCGGTCGCCCGAGGTAGCCAGGTGCGGCTCGACCTGCTGCGCTGGGATGAGGTCGATCTGACAGTCGATGCGCGCTTCCTGGAAGTCGCGGCCGCGGCATCGACCGCCACCGCCGGTGAGATGGAAGAAGAGCCGGACGATGGCGACCAGGCCGACAGTGCGGACAATGCCGAAACCGGCGCGGAGGCGGCGCCCGTCGTCCCCGGTGATGCAGGCAGCGGCGCAGGGCAGGCAGATGGCGCCGTGGTGGCCGATGT
>JAYUWF010000309.1:0-3907 GCA_043753685.1 Herminiimonas sp. | reverse complement strand
CGCTGGACGCCGGCACTCTGCGCGTGGCGGAAAAGATCGACGGCACCTGGCAGGTCAATCAGTGGATCAAGAAAGCGGTCCTGTTGTCGTTCCGCCTGGAAGACAACCTGCCGATGCCGGCCGGCGCCGACATGCAGTTCTACGACAAGGTACCGACCAAGTTCGCCAATTACACGGCCGAGGACTTCGCCCGCGGCGGCTTCCGGGTAGTGCCGCCGGCGGTTGCGCGACGCGGCAGCTTCATCGCCAAGAACGTGGTCCTGATGCCGTCCTACGTCAACATCGGCGCTTATGTTGACGAAGGAACAATGGTCGATACCTGGGCCACGGTCGGCTCCTGTGCCCAGATCGGCAAGAACGTTCATTTGTCCGGCGGTGTCGGTATCGGCGGGGTGCTGGAGCCGATGCAGGCAAACCCGACCATCATCGAAGACAATTGTTTCATTGGCGCCCGCTCGGAAGTCGTGGAGGGTGTCATCGTGGAAGAAAATTCGGTCATTTCGATGGGGGTGTATCTGGGCCAGTCGACCAAGATCTACGACCGTGCCACCGGCGAAGTCACGTACGGCCGGATTCCGGCTGGTTCAGTGGTGGTCTCTGGAAATCTGCCTTCGGCCGACGGCAAGTACAGCCTGTATTGCGCCGTGATCGTCAAGCGGGTCGATGCCAAGACCCGCGCCAAGACCGCCATCAACGAACTGCTGCGCGAAGCATGATCTGAGCGGTATGGGTGGCTGGCCCGGCCACCGCGCTGTAACTCTGTTCGACACTGGGAGACTGCAATGGCAATGGATCGCCTGTTTTTGCTGATGAAGGAAAAAGCCGCGTCCGACATGTTTTTTGCCGTGAATGCGCCGATCCAGATCAAGATCAATGGCGTGCTCTACCCGATCAACCAGCAAAAGATGGATCAGGCAATGATCCTGAATTTGCTGAACGAAGCGGTGCCGTCGGCGAAGATGGCCGAGCTGGAGCGCGAGAACGAGCTCAATATCGGTATCCCGGTCACGGGGGTCGGCAGTTTCCGGCTCTCGGCGTTTCGTCAGCGTGGCAGCATCTCGGCCGTATTGCGCTACATACCAAGCAACATCCCTGCGCTGAAGGATGCGAATCTGCCACCGCTGCTCTCCGAGCTGGTGATGGAAAAGCGCGGCCTGATGCTGGTAGTGGGCGCCACTGGTTCCGGCAAGTCGACCACCATCGCATCGATGCTTGACCATCGTAACGAGCATTCGCCCGGCCACATCCTGACGATCGAAGATCCGATCGAATTTTTATTTCGCAACAAGAAATCGATCGTCAACCAGCGCGAGGTCGGCACCGATTCCGCCTCGCTCTCGCTGGCCCTGAAGAATGCCCTGCGCCAGGCGCCCGACTGCATCCTGATCGGCGAGATCCGTGACAAGGAAACCATGTCGGCCGCGATCGCCTATGCCCAGTCCGGCCATCTGGTGGTGGCGACCCTGCATGCGAACAACAGTTACCAGGCCTTGAACCGCATCATCAATTTCTTTCCGATCGAAAACCGCCAATCGCTTCTGGGCGATCTGGCCGCGACCCTGAAAGTGATCATCTCGCAGCGCCTGGTGCCCTCCATCGACGGCGGGCGCCGAGCGGCGGTCGAGATCATGCTCAACACCCGGCACGTGGCCGAACTGATCGAAAAAGGCGACCTCGGCCAGATCAAGGAAGCCATCGAGAAAAGCATGGCGCCCGGTTGCCAGACCTTCGAGCAGGCGCTGATGCAACTGATCGCGGATGGCCTCATCACCAAGGAAAATGCGATGGCCAATGCCGACTCGGCCACCAACCTGTTCTGGCTGTTGAACAACAAGGGAGAAAAAACTCCCGAAGCCGCGCCGACCGAGCCGACCGAGGAAGGCGCCACCTTTACCGAATTCACGCTCAATGTCTGACGCCGCAGCCTCAGGCCCTTCCAACGCGATCCACCCGGTCACCCTGTACGGCATTCCGAATTGCGATCAGGTCAAGAAGGCACGCACCTGGCTGAGCGAACACGGCATCGACCACGTCTTCCACGATTTCAAGAAAAGTGGCCTGACGCGCCCGCTGGTGGCGCACTGGCTTGCCAGCATCGACTGGACAACGCTGGTCAACCGCAAGGGCACCACCTGGCGCGCCTTGCCGGAAGCGCGGCGTGCCGCCGTCACCGATGCAGACGCGGCGACCGTGCTGATGCTGGAAGCGCCGTCGATCGTCAAGCGGCCGGTGCTGCAACACGGCATCTGTACGTCGGTCGGCTTCGACGCCACGCATTACGCATCCCTTTTTTCCTCGCACAACACCGAATCCGCTGACCGAACATGAGCAAAACCCTGGCCCTGGCCGAAGAATTGATTTCCCTGTCGTCCGTCACGCCGCACGACAACGGTTGCCAGCAACGCCTGATGGCGTTGCTGGCGCCTTTGGGCTTCACGTGCGAGCCGATCCTGTCAGGCACGGTGACGAACTTCTGGGCGCGGCGCGGCACGACGGCGCCGCTGATGGTCTTTGCCGGCCATACCGATGTGGTGCCGACCGGCCCGCTCGATCAATGGCATTCCGACCCGTTCGTGCCGACCCGGCGCGACGGCAAGCTGTACGGACGCGGTGCCGCCGACATGAAGACCTCGATTGCGGCGATGGTGGTGGCCTGCGAAGAATTCGTCGCGGCGCATCCCGATCATGGCGGCTCGATCGGTTTCCTGATCACCAGCGATGAAGAAGGACCGGCCACCGACGGCACGGTGGTGGTGTGCCGGCTGCTGGAACAGCGCGGCATCCAGCTCGATTACTGCCTGGTGGGCGAGCCGACCTCGACCGAGAAGCTGGGCGACACCATCAAGAACGGCCGGCGCGGCACCATGTCGGGCAAGCTGACCGTCAAGGGCATCCAGGGCCATATCGCCTATCCTCAACTGGCGCGCAATCCGATTCACCAGGTGGCGCCCGCCCTGGCGCAACTGGCGGCCGAGCAATGGGATACGGGCAACGAGTATTACCTGCCCACGTCGTGGCAGGTATCGAACATCCATGGCGGCACCGGCGCCTCGAACGTGATTCCCGGCGAAGTGGTGATCGACTTCAATTTCCGCTTCTCGACCGCCAGCACGGTCGATGGCCTGCAGCAGCGCCTGCGCGCGATCCTCGATTCACACGGTCTGGAATACGACCTGAAATGGACGGTCAACGGCCTGCCATTTTTGACGCCGCGCGGCGCATTGAGCGACGCCGTGGCGTGTGCCATCCGGGCGGAGACCGATATCGTCACCGAACTGTCGACGACAGGCGGCACCTCGGACGGCCGCTTCATTGCCCGCATCTGCAAACAGGTGGTCGAATTCGGTCCGCCCAACGCCAGCATCCACAAGATCGACGAGCATGTCGAGATTGCCTGCATCGATCCCCTGAAAAACATCTACCGCCGCACGCTCGAGAACCTGCTGCTTTGAGCTGAGGCGGCGCCACGCGCACCCTGGCGAGGTTGAAACCGCTGCGTTGCACGACACGGCCCGCCGACAAAAGAGGCGCCCCGTGGCCGATTGCCGTACACTGCTGCGCTGCCGCATTGCAGCCCGCGGATCCGCACTGAATGCCGCACTGCACCTTGCCCTGCAGGTGGTATTACCAATCGCATTACAAATCGCATTACAAATTTACACTGGACTGACGCCACCACCATGACACCCACCGATTTTTCCACGGTACGCGACCTGTTGCGCCATGCCGTCACCCGTTTCAATGCCGCGAAACTGTTTTTCGGTCACGGCAGCAGCGACGCCATGGACGAGGCGGCTTACCTGATCCTGCATACCCTGCATCTGCCACTGGACAAGCTCGATCCGTTCCTGGATGCGCGCCTGTTGCCTGAGGAAGTCGCCGCCCTGCTCCACGTGATCGGCCAGCG
>JAYUWF010000308.1:0-11791 GCA_043753685.1 Herminiimonas sp. | reverse complement strand
TACGCGCGATAATGAATACTTGCCTCCTTTTTCGAAGGATTCAACATGACTTTTGGCCGATCATCCCGCCCACTGGGCCTTGTTTTATTGGCGGCATTGCTGGCCGCGGCTGGTAGCGCCATTGCGCAGGAAGCGGCGCTGACGCCACCGGCCGCCCTGGTGCTGGAAAACGTGCCGGCGGTCCCTGCCAGTGTCGCGACCAAGGTAGCGAAATACACCGAGTTCAAGCCCACCAGTTTTTCTACCTGGCATCCGGCCAAGCTGGAAATGATCGTCGCCCGGCGTTACAAGAATACGCCGCAGCTCTACCGCATCGCCAGGCCGGGCGCGCCGCTGGAATTGCTGACCGATTATCCGGAACCGGTACGCGGCGCAAGCTACGAGCCGAAGCAGGGCAGATACTACGTGTTCAACCGGGATTCGGGCGGCAATGAAGTCTTCCGCGCCTATCGCCGCGATGTGGCCGGTGGCGAGGCGGTGCCGCTGACGCCCGATGGACAGCGCACGCAATCCGTCGCCTGGGCCGAAGATGGCAAGCAGATGGTCTACACGACCGTACCCGTCAATCGCAAGGGGTCCGACGACAGGATCAATTCCACCCTCAGCCTGATCGATCCGATGAAGCCCGAATCACACCGCAAGCTGGCCGAGTTGCCGGGCGGCGGTTGGGATGGCTTCAAGTTTTCGCCGGACGGACGCCAGCTGGTTTATCTGGAATATGTCTCCGCCACCGAAAGCTATCTGTGGCTGATGGATGTCGCCAGTGGCAAGGCGGGCCGCATCACCGAGAAGAATGGCGCCGAGACGGTCGCCTACAACGATGCGACGTTCAGCCGTAACGGCAAAGGCCTGTACGCAGTGGCCGATCGTGGCAGCGAGTTCGGGCGGCTGACCTACATCGACCTGGCAACGTTGAAGCACACCGTGCTGACCCCGGAAATCAACTGGAATGTCGAGACCCTGGATCTTTCGCATGACGGCAAGATGATTGCGTTCGTCGTCAATGAGGATGGCAACGACGTGTTGCGCCTGATGCGCACGGCCGATCACAAGCTGGTGGCCTCGCCCAAGCTGCCAATGGGTACCATCCGTGGTATCCAGTGGAACAAGGATAGCCAGAACCTGGGTCTGTCGCTCAGTTCGGCCACCAGTCCTTCGGAAGTCTATTCATTCAACCTCAAGACCAATGCCGTGACCCGCTGGACCACGCATGAAACGATGGAACTGGATCCGTCGAAATTCGTGGAGCCCACCCTGGAGCGCTGGAAGTCCTTCGACGGCCGCATGATTTCGGGATTTGCGTATCGTGCACCGGCGGCAAAATTTTCCGGCAAGCGCCCGGTGCTGATCAATATTCACGGCGGCCCGGAAGGCCAGTTCCAGCCGGGTTTCCAGGGCCGCAGCAATTACTTCACCGACGAGATGGGCATCACCCAGATCTATCCCAACGTGCGCGGCTCCAGCGGTTATGGCAAGACCTTCCTCAATCTCGACAACGGCATGCTGCGCGAGGATTCGGTCAAGGACATCGGCGCCCTGCTCGACTGGATCGCGACCCAGCCGGACATGGATGCGTCGAAGGTGGCGGTGTCCGGCGGCAGCTACGGCGGCTACATGTCGCTGGCGGTCGCCACGATGTATTCGGAGCGCATCGCCGCCTCGATCGACGTGGTCGGCATTTCCAACTTCGTGACCTTCCTGGAAAAGACCGAGAGCTACCGGCGCGACCTGCGCCGCGTCGAATATGGTGACGAGCGCGATCCGGAAATGCGCAAGTTCATGGAACGCACGGCGCCGCTGAACAACGCCGCCCGCATCAAGAAGCCGCTCTTCGTCGTGCAGGGCAAGAACGATCCGCGCGTGCCGTACCAGGAAGCCGACCAGATCGTCGCCACTGTCAAGAAGGGCGGCACGCCGGTCTGGTACATGACGGCGCTCGACGAAGGCCACGGCTTCGGCAAGAAGGCCAATGCCGATTACCAGTTCTATTCGACGATCGGGTTTTTGAACACCTACCTGACCGCAAAATAGAAATAGGTTTTAAGCAAATCGCGAGATGGATGCGGCCCTGATGGGTTCAGGTCGCCGCAATCACCGTCACCAGTTGCCGTAGCGGCCGACGATGCCTCTCACCAGTGCATCGCGCTCGGCGCCCAGATGGTTGCCACTCGCGTCGCCGCTGGCATCCTTGCCCACCGCCAGGTGCACGATGACCAGCTTCAAAGCCGGGTCGACCACGATCGCCTGGCCATGAATGCCTTGCAGAGCAAAGCGGCGCTGCGTGCCCGGCATCAGCCAGGTTTGCAAGCCATAGCCGAAGTAGGTGCTGCCTTTGGAATCCATCGCGCCGGGCCGGAAGTGGGGCGGCTGGCGCTGGCTGTCCGTCATGTCCAGCAACGACTCACGCGACAGCACGGTGCGTCCCTGTACCTGGCCGTCGTTGGCCAGCATCGACCCTAGGCGCGCGTAGTCGCGTGCGGTGGCGTTGAAGCCGCCCTGCGCCATTTCGCGCTGGTCGAACGGATGCAGCAGCCAGGCGGCCGGCGCCTGCGCACCCAGCGGCTGCCACAGCTTCCGCGCCACGTAGTCGCACAGGCTGCGTCCGGTGGCGCCGCGCAGCACCAGGCCCAGCACCTCGGTCTGGGGCCCGGCGTAATTGAAGTGCGTTCCTTCTTCGTATTCGCGTTCCGTGATGGCGCGTGCGGCATCGACGACGCCCACCCGTCGCAGCGCTGCATTGAAGCGCGCCCGGTCGTCGGTGGGCGTATAGTCCTCGGTATAGCGGGCGCCCGAAGCCATGCGCAAGAGATTGACGATGCGGGTCTGGCCATACAGGGTGCCGGCCAGTTCGGGCACGTAACGCGCTGCGATGTCGTCGAACGAGCCGATCAGGCCTTCTTCGCGCGCCTTGAGCATGGCCAGCGCGACGATCGTCTTGGCCATCGAATTCGACAGCATGCGCATGTCGGCGCTGCGGTCGTAGTTGTAACGCTCGGCGACGATCTCGCCATCCTTCAGCACCAGCAGGGCGGTGACGCGCTGGCGTTGCATGTAATCGTCCAGCGTCAGCGACTTGCCCTCGAAGCGGTAACGGAAGGGCGGTTCGCTCACCGCGTTTTTCAGTGGCAGCGGATCAAGTGCGGCCGGCAAGGTACAGGACGGTGCGATCCGATCCATGGCGCTGAACGAGCCGACCAGGTAGGGCTGCTGATAGGCCTGCGCCATGGTGGTTCCGACCGGATAGCCGCTTGCCCGGCCAAGTAATACTTCGTCCGGCGCTGCGTGGCAGCGCGAAGCGAGTGCCGCCAGCAACAGCGTCTGCACAAGAAACGGTATTGATACGTGCATGCGTGGCTCCTGCGGAATGGTCGGAACGTTTCGCTGATCGACACATCGGCGTCTCGCTATCGGTCGAAAGGCTTTCGAGATTGGTCCGTGGCATTATAGTGGTCCGTTTTCGAACCTGACCCGCCACCACCATGAAAATTTCTTCACGCGTCGCACCAGCTCTGCCAACCTCGATTCGCCAATGCATCGTGCTACTCTGCCTGTGCGCCGCCTCCACCGCCATCGCCGCGCCGGACGCTGCCGTCATGGGCCAGGTGCAGCTGCAGAAAGAGCCGCTGCTGGCGACACTGAAGGACCTGGTGGCCATCGAGTCGGGCAGCGGCGACCGCGAAGGCCTGGACCGGATTTCGCAACTCATCGGTGATCGCCTGCAGGCGATCGGCGGCCAGGTCGAATTCATCGAACCCGATGCGAGCCTGTACCGCATGCACGACACGCCGGCCAAGGTCGGACGCATGGTGCGCGCCAGCTTCAAGGGCAGCGGCACCAGGAAGATCCTGCTGATTGCCCATATGGACACGGTCTACCTGAAGGGCATGCTGGCCAAGCAGCCGTTCCGGGTCGACGGCAACCGCGCCTACGGACTGGGAATCGGCGACGACAAGGCCGGCATCGCGGTGATCCTGCACACCCTGACTGTCTTGAAGGCCTTGAAATTCAGCGACTACGGCACGCTGACGGTGCTCATCAATGGCGATGAAGAAATCAGCACGCCGGCGGCGCGCGCCACGTTTGCAAGGCTCGGTGCCGAACACGACCTCGCCATGTCCTTCGAAGGCTCGCCGGTGTCGAG
This sequence comes from Herminiimonas sp., assembly GCA_043753685.1. Classification (GTDB taxonomy): domain Bacteria; phylum Pseudomonadota; class Gammaproteobacteria; order Burkholderiales; family Burkholderiaceae_D; genus JANXSS01. Next base: position 7,650 of record JAYUWF010000308.1, on the reverse strand, counting down.
CGACCAGCTCTCGCTGGCCACCGCCGGCATCGCCGCAGTGACGTTGAAGGTGACGGGGCGCGCCTCGCATGCCGGCGCCGCGCCGGAGAACGGCCGCAACGCGATCTACGAACTGTCGCATCAGCTTTTGCAGACCAAGGATTTTTCCGATCCGTCGAAGGGTCTGAAAATGAACTGGACGATGATCTCGGGTGGCACCAACCGCAACGTGATTCCGGCCGAGGCCAGCGCCGCGGCCGACGTGCGGGTGATCCGAGTGGCCGATTACGATGGCCTGGAAGCGCGGCTGCGTGAGACCATCAAGAAGCAACTGATACCGGATACCAAGCTCGACCTCGGGTTCGAGCGCCGTCGCCCGCCACTGGAATCGACACCGGCGGCGGTGCAGGTCGGCGAGCGCGCCAAGCTGATTTATGCGGAGCTCGGCAAGACGCTGAAGGTGGATGCCAACGTGCAGGGTGGCGGTACCGATGCGGCGTTCGTGGCGTCCAACACCGGGAACCCCGTGCTGGAGCGCTTCGGCCTGCTGTCCTTCGGCGCGCACTCCAACGACAACGAATACATCCTGGTCGATTCGATCGAGCCGCGCCTGTACCTGGCGACGCGGCTGATCATGGATTTTTCGCGCGGCCTCGCGAAATAGCGCTGCACTGGCCGGGACGGCGCGCTTCCCGTTCCGCCAGTATCGAGTACTCAGCCGCCGGCTACCGGTCCCCGGTCCCCAGCCAGGCTGCCGGTGCGGAATCGTCCCTTCGGCTCAGGAGGCCAACGGCAGCCCGCCCGCCGCGACGATCCGGTTCCTGCCCTCTTGCTTGGCGCGATACAGGCGCCGGTCTACCTCTTCCATGAACGACTTCAAATCATCCTTGTGGGCCGGGACGATGCTGCCCACGCCCATGCTGACGGTCAGCAGCTGGCTCACCGATGAGCCCGCATGTGCAATCTGTTCCTTGAAGATCAGGCTGCGGCACCGTTCGGCGATCTTGGCTGCCGCTTCAGCATCGGTTTCCGGCAGCACCAGCACGAATTCCTCGCCGCCGAAGCGGGCAAAGAAATCCCGCCCACGCGTTGCGGCGCCATCGAGCACCCTGGCTACCCGTATCAGGCATTCATCGCCCGTCAGGTGGCCGTAGAAATCGTTATATTGTTTGAAGCAGTCGATGTCGAGCATTACCAGTGACAGCGGTTGATTGTTGCGCCGCGAATTGGTCCATTCGAGTTCCAGCACCGAGTCGAGCATGCGGCGGTTGGCCACGCCGGTCAAACCGTCCTTGAAGGACAGCTCTTCGAGCTTTTTCTGCAGCGTCGCCAGTTCCAGCTCGGTCTTCTTGCGTTCGCTGATGTCGAACATGAAGCCGATCAGCGACTCCACCTCGCCAGCCGGATCGCGCATCACATGCACCACGTCGCGAATCCAGACATAGTCGCCGCCGCTGGTCATGGCGCGGTAATCGGCCTCATGGTCGACGCCGGCCTGCGATTGCGTCACGCAAAAGTTGACGGTCTTTTCGCGGTCGTCCGGATGCATGCGCGCAGCCCAGTCATCGGCGCTTTTCCAGCTCGCCTGTTGCCAGCCCAGCAGGGTCTCGATCTGCGGGCCGATATAGACGAACTGCATGGTCTTCCAGTCGATCTTCCATGGAATCGCCTTGGTTGATTCGAGCAACGTACGGTAGACGCCGCTGTCGTTCTGGATCTGGTCGGCCTGGTCGGTCATGTGTTTCCTTTGTCATTCAGGTGCGCCATCGGCACGCGAGTCGAGCACTGTCCGGTTTTCGGCGGCGCGCTAAAGATTCGCCGCAATCCAGCGATCGACTTTTTCTTCGAGCAGCGCCAGCGGCAAGATGCCGTCGCCGAGCACGATTTCATGAAATGCCGGCAGGCTGAATTTTGCGCCGAGCGCCTCTTGCGCGCGCTGGCGCAGCGCCATGATTTTCAGGGAACCGATCTTGTAGCCGAGCGCCTGGGCCGGCCATGCCATGTAGCGCTCGGTGGCGTTCCTGGCGGTGGCTTCGTCGTAACCGAGGGTCGCCTGCATGTAGGCGATCGACTGCTCCCGGCTCCAGCCCTTGGCATGCATGCCGGTGTCGACCACCAGGCGCACGGCGCGCAGCATTTCATCGCTGAGGTGGCCGAAATAGACTTCCGGCTGCTCGAACAGGCCCATCTCGCTGCCCAGTGTCTCGGCATACAGCGCCCAGCCTTCGACATAGGCATTGTTGCCACCGAATTTACGGAAATCCGGCAGCGTCATGTCGTGCATGCGCGCGATCTGGAAATGGTGGCCGGGTTTGCCTTCGTGGAGGAACAGGGTGGTCATGCCGACGCTGCTGTACTGCTTCGGATCGTTGACCACGGCCCAGAAGACGCCAGGACGGGAACCGTCGTCGGCCGGTGCGGTGTAGTGATCGGAGGCGGTCAGGCGGGTCAATTCCGGCTCCAGCCGGATTTCCAGCGGCGACTTCGGCAAGGTCGAAAACATCGTCGGCAGACGACTCTGCAGCGTGGCGTCGAGCTTGCGATAGGTGTCGAGGATTTCCTGCTCGCTACTGAAGGAAAGAAACCGCTTCTGGGTCGCTATCCAGGCCGGCAGGCCAGCGGCCGGACCGGTGTAGCCCAGCTTCGGGCCGAGCAAGGCAAATTGCGCCTGGATGCGCGCGACCTCCGCCAGGCCGGTGGCATGGATCTGTTCCGGCTGCAGGCTGGTGGTGGTCTGGCTGGCAACCCAGGTCAGATACCAGTTGCGGCCATCGGGCAGTGCGCCCCAGCCGGTCGAGGACCGCGCGCCTGCCAGGTAGTCGCCTTCGAGAAAATCGGACAGCCTGCGCAGCGCTGGCGTGAGGCGCTGGCGGATCTGGTCGCGATAGGACAGCGTCAGGCTGCGTCGATCGGCGTCGCTGAACGTGGTTGGCAGATTCTTGATCGGCGTATAGAAGACGCTTGCCTCGGGATCGGTGCTGACGAGTTGCCGGAATTGCGGCAGTGCCGCCAGCACCAGTGCACGCGGCTGCACCACGCCGCTCTGCATGCCGCTGCGCATGTTGGCGATTGCCTGATCGATCCAGGCCGGCAGCGCCGTCAGGCGGCTCAGGTAGGCCCGGTACTGCGCGGGCGTGGTCAGCGGTTGCGCGCCCTGACCGCTGGCGTAATTTGCCAGCGTCACTGGCACGCTGTCCATTTGACTGATCGGCAGCAGGTGGTCCGGAAAGCGTTCGAAGGCGAGCGCGGCCTTGAGTTCGTACTCGAGCAGATCGACATCCAGTCGTGCCCGGGCGCTCAGCGACGCCGGCGCGATGGCGCGCAAGCGGCTCTGGAACTGGCGCAACAGGGCGAACTGGCGCGCGCGCCGTTCGGGTTCAATGCCCATGCCGAGCTGATCGTCGAACCGGCTGTCGCCGCTGGAGGTTGCGTTGAGCGGATCGAATCGCGCCGTGGCCAGATAATACTGGCTGGCGATGCGCTCGACTTGCTGGTCGCCTTGGGATGCGCTGGCGACGCCGGCAGTGCCGTCAGCCATGGTCGTGCCGGCAATGGCGGTGGGCGCGGCGTGGAGGGGGCCGAGCGGCGCGCAGGTCAGCATCGCGGTGCCCACAAGGCGGGCTGCGTAGCGTTTGATCATGGCTGCACCCGCGGCTCTACCTGACCCCGCGCATGCCACTCGGCGCGGGTCATTCCGTACACCGTGCAATCCATTTCATAGCGAAATTCCATTCGTTGGTACTGCATCCCCAGGCGCTGCATCACGCGCGCCGATGCGGTGTTTTCCGGATGGCAGACCGCGCATAGTTGCGCGGCGCCGATGCTGTCGAAGGCGTGTCGCGCCATCGCCTGCGCCGCCTCCGACGCCAGGCCTTGATGCCATTTATCCTGGCGCAGGCGCCAGCCGAGTTCGAGTGGATTGGCGGTATCGCCGGCCAGGTACTGCAGGCATCCCGAGCCGATGATCGCCTGCGTTTCGAGGTCGAAAAAACTCCACCAGGAAAATCCCCATTCCGCCCAGCGCCGCTTGACACGCTCGATCGCTGCGGCGGTCTCGGCCATGCTTTCCGCTTTGCCGGTGATGTAGCGCATGACCTGCGGATCGCTGTTGACGGCATGCAGTCCCTCGAGGTGGTGATCGTTGAACGGCTCCAGGCGCAGGCGTGCGGTGCTCAGAATGGTCATCGGGCTTGGGAATCGGCGAGAAGAAAACGCTGGAAATTTGGCGGTGCGAATGTGGCAGTGAATCGGGACGGCGCTCAGCGACATACTGCATGTGGCTGGGCCGCGAGGCGGGTTGGCTGTCGGAGACTGAAAACAATTACTTTGTTGGAATCAGTCTAGCAGTTGCGCCTACCCTCCGCAATTACTTGAGGCGAGGAAAAGTTAAGATTGGAAACAAAATTCGGTTGGACTAGAAGTAATTATTTTCGCCCTACCAGGTAGGTCACGCCGTCCGGTCCATAGCGCTCCGCGTGCGGCTGATTGGCCGCCAGGTGGAACACGTCTCCAGGACGGTACAGCCGCTCGACGCCTTCCACGCTGATCTGCAGCTGTCCCTGCAGGATCAGCGCTTTCGCTTCGAACGGATGGGTGTGAATGTCCATTTCACCGTTGGCCTCGCGCTGCACCGTCACGGTTTCCTGGAATGCTTCGCGTGCGAGCAAAGCAATGAATTCGTCTTGCTGCATCAACCGTTCTCCTGTGCGGATCGACGATGGAAAAAAGCCAGCGTAGTTGGCTGGCTTGGGCTGGCTTGGACTGACTCGGCTGACGCCGTGCCGGAGCCTAGCGTCCGGTCTTGCCGGAAAACTTCGCTGCAAGCAATTGTAGCTTCTCCGCGCGGGCATTGGCTTCCGCCTCGATCTTGCGCTGCGCTTCGTCCGCGCGGCGTTTTCCTTCCTCGGCGACCCGGGCGGCGTTGCGCTGCTCGCGTTCTTTCTTGAAGCGTTCCTTGAGCATCTCGTTGGCGCGTGCGCGATGTTCGTCCAGCACCTCGCCGGCCGGATTGCCGGCCAGGTCGAAGCGCACCGTGGCCGTGGCCATGGCTTTCAGGTAGCGCGATGAATTGGTATGCATGTTCAGCGCCACGCGCAGGGTCTTGCGGCTGATCTCAGGCATTTCCGCCAGCAGCAGCTTGTCGATGCCGATGGCCAGTGGCAGGCACTGGGCAAACGCCGGAAAACGTTGTCGCAGTTCGATCAGGAGCGCGCGGGCGAGTGCCGACAGGTTCGGGGCATCGGGGCCGGCCTCGGTCGGAACGGCAGTCTGTTGGGTCATTGTCGGCAGGCGCAGGTAAAATTCAAGACTCGGAGATTACCACTTCTTGTGTGCCTGGTATTGCGCATCACCTATACATGGTTGCGAACGGACCGGGCAAGAGCACCCGGAACAGTGCCGTCGGCAGGCGCTGCAACGATCGATTTCGAGCCAGCCGAATCGACGGCGCCATGTTGCCCCGCTAGAAATGACAGTGCAAAGCGGTCTGGCAGTCGTTATCATGACGCCTGTTTTGTTTTTTGGAGATTCCCATGCCTAGCCCCATCCGTACCGTGCGCGGCATCATTGCCTGCACGCTCCTGGCATCGCTGGCCGCTTGCGGCGGCAGCAGCAATACCACCAGCGTGAACCTGGGGGGCACTGTCAGCGGTCTGACCGAAGTCGGTCTGATCCTGGGCAATGGCATCAGCAGCGTCGCCCTGGCAGCCAATGTCAGCACCTTCACGTTTCCGAGCCGGGTGCTGATCGGTTCGGCCTATCAGGTCGTGGTGCAGGCGTTGCCACCGACGCTGATCTGTACCGTCGCCAACGGCTCCGGCGGCGCCGTCAGCAACAACGACATCAACAACGTGCAGGTGACCTGCGTGCCGCGCAACAGCCTGGGAGGTACGATCTCAGGGCTGACGGCGCCGAACCTTCGACTGGCCAATGGCAGCGATACGGTGAGCCCCACGGCGGGTGCGCAAAGCTTCACCTTTCCAGGCAAAATCGGCCAGGGCTTTGCGTACGGGGTTACCGTCGTCGATCAACCTACTGGTCAGACATGCACCATCCCTAATCCGAGCGGCGTCATGGGTTCGACCAACATCACCAGCCTTCAGGTGATCTGCAAGTAATGCTTCTGCCTCCCGCAATGCGCGCGTAGCAGCCCGATACGGTCTGCCGCCAGCGCGCGGGCAAGCTCGCGACACCGACTTAATCTGGAGAACTTGATGACCCCGACGACCTTCCGCCAATTCCCTCTACGCCGCGCTGCCGCTCTCGCGCTTGTCACCGTGCTGGCCTCCTGCGGCGGCTTTACAGCGGTCAGCATCGGCGGCACCGTTACCGGCCTGACCGGTTCCGGCCTGTCGATCGCCAACGCCGGCAAGACGCTGGCGATCGCACCCGGCGCCACTACTTTCACCTTTCCGGACCAGGTCGACATCCGCGCGACCTATAACGTGTCCGTAGTAGTCCAGCCAGCCCGGCAAACGTGTACGATTTTTAACAACGCCGGCACTGCGGGCGCGGCACCGGTGACGATCATCAACGTCGCCTGCACTGCCAATGTCTATTCGTTGGGCGGCACGATTACCGGCCTGACCGGCGCCAACCTGAAAATCAACAACGGCGGCGATCAGGTGACGATCGACCCGGCCGCCACCACGTTTGCGCTGCCGACCCGCGTCGCAGACGGCGCGGTGTATGGCGTGACCATCCTGTCGCAACCGGATAACCAGGTCTGCACCATTGCGAATGGCACCGGAGTCATGGGCCCTGCCGCAGTGACCAACCTCCTGGTCACCTGCAAGTAAAGCGGGTCGATCGCCGCTAGCGCCACGCCAGCCAAGCGAGCACAGCGGCGCCCGTTACGGCCAAAAACGGTATCGAGTACGCGTGGAAGACCAGCCAGGCGCGCCGTTCGCCTGCCATGCGCAAGGCGATGATATTGGCCAGCGAGCCGATCGCCAGGCCGGCGCCACCGACATTGACACCGTAGGCCAGCACTTGCCAGTCGTGGCTGTACTGCGCCAGCAGGATCGCCGCCGGAACGTTGCTGATCACTTGAGAGGCGCCGACGGCCACCAGGAACAGGTGCACTGCATGCCCCAGATCGGCGCCGGCAAGCAGCATGCGCACCGGTTCGGTCGCGGCGATCAGGCGCAGGTCGATGAACATCAGCATGAACACCAGCAGCAGCGGCCAGTCGACCCGGGCCAGCACGCGGCGGTACGCCAGCAAAAATATGCCGCTCACGCATGCCAGTGCCAGCGGTGCGCGATGCAGGTCTGTCAATGCCAGGAACGGCAGGTACAGCGCCAGGCTGGTCAGCAGCAGGCCGCGTTCGACCGGTTTGCCGGCGCCAGGGGAACTTGCCGCCGGCTCCGGATTCGCGCCTGCGTCCGCACCTGCCTCCGCATCCGCATCCGCATTCGCATCCGCGTCGGCGTCGGCGTCCTGCATCACGTTCGGCGCGGCGGAAAAACTGCACGCCGTCAGCATCCACAGCGCGCCCAGCAAGCCCAGCGCGAGCGGCAGCATGGCCAGCGTGAAGCTGCCGAAGGAGACCTGTGATTGCTGCCACAGGTAGAGATTCTGCGGATTGCCGATCGGCGTCAGGGTCGAGCCGGCATTCGCCGCCAGGGCTTCGAAGATGATCAGGCGGGTGACCGGCAGCGCCGATGTGAC
>JAYUWF010000307.1:0-11832 GCA_043753685.1 Herminiimonas sp. | reverse complement strand
GTCGGCTTTCTGGTCGCTGCTGGAGACACGTGCATACAAGGCAACGCCAGCCGCCAGCGCGCCGGCATGAACGATGACGGTACCGGTGGCAAGTTGTTCGCTCGGCACTGGCAAGGGACCCGCCTTCCACATGCGCCAGGCGGTCTTGTAAGACACGCCTTGCAGTTCAGCCCAGACACTGAGTTTCATGTCACTACATTAGGGATAGGCGTCAATGTCTGGACAGAGAAATGTCAACAGTTGGCAACCCCATGCAAAGTCGGCCCACGATTCTGGCTCGACATGCTCATTCTGTCTCGCTAACAAGAACAATTGCTCGAAACGATCGACAGCAACGCCTGCACCGATCAATGGCGAGGCCAGCACGCCAATAGTGTTGCCGTAAAGTGCGCGGCGGATGATGTACGAATTCAAGGCATCGCAGTGCGGACGGGCTGATTTGACAGCTTCGGCATTCTGCGTCGGATGGACATGACCCAAACCGGTGAGAATCATCACCGCCTCGATCAGTTCCACGAACCGTCGTGCCGGTAGCAGGGGGCTGACACACATTTCATTGATCGTTTTGGAGGCATAACCGTTTTCGGCCAGCAGGTCGATCAGCGGTTTGTACAAGGCATCTTCCAGCACCACTTCACCGATTGTGCAAGGGATTGTCAACGCTATTTCGGCAGGCGGGGTAGTCAAGACAAAACCTTGAAGACCCAAGCGGCCGATCTGCTCGATCAGAGCCATGGACCGCGCACCCTTGACGAATATGTCCTTACGAAACTGCGTGTTCACCAGATAGTCACGCACGGAATCGCGCAAGATCGGATGATTGATTTCAGCCAGAAGCTGCTGCCCCTTCTGCGTGAGGTTGAGCGCATCGGTGTGGTTGAGCAAATCAGCCGAGGCCGCAAAATTCACTTTCGCCGCGCTGAACATTTCTGCAACTTGGGAAAAAGGCATGGGATGCCAGTCCCGATTGAAATACTCGTGCGCGAGGTAATTCCGGTTCTGGTTTTTTAACGCATTGAACTTTTCGACGACTGCCGGATTTGCACCGAAGTATTCACCACCCGAATCGGCCACTTTTTGAACGAATGCCAACGCACCTTCGATGCGACCTACGATTCCTTTTTCGTCGGAGCCGGCCATTTCGGATTGAATCGTCATCAGGTGCCGCAACGGCATGGCAGCGGCCCAGCCAGGCGTGCAGTTGTAGCTGACATAGAGCAGGCCGCCAATTGCCAATTTGCGCCGCACGATGTCAACCAAAATGGCTCGGTTTTCGTCGGAGACCCAGGTCCAGATTCCGTGCAGCGCGATCACATCGAACTCGGGCAAATCGTCTCGCGCTGCAAAATCAGCAAAAGATTGGTCGAACAGATGCGCCTTGATGCCTGCTGCATCCACGAGCGATTTCGCGTTTGCTGCCTGGGCTGGATTGAAATCCGTACCCCAGAATTCGCCGTCACACGCCGCTGCATGGATTGCCAGTGACAAGCCCTGGCCAAAACCGAGTTCCAGGTAACGTCGCTGCGGCCGCTCCTGCGCCAGGATGCGCTTGTTCAGCGCCGCAAGTGCCAGCAGCGTCGGGGATAACTCTCCGTAGTAGCCGTGGAGGTAGTCGATCTCGGCAACGTAGCCTGACGTCTATTTGGTCATGTGTTGGCATTCAGTGATGGGGGACGCAGAGTCTAATCAACCGTGTCATGCGCCGCGGAGGATCCGGGAAGTAAGTGGTGTCATTGCGAAAGTAAGCAGGAACGGTGCGGGGGGCTGCTCACGAGAGTCAGCACGTCGCGCACTTTTTGTACGCGTCCGACGCTCCAAATTGATGTTAGTCAGAAAGGCTGTGGGCTGTTTTCAATATTTCTTTTGATGCAGACACGAAGACCAGGATGAGCAGTCGGCGCGGGCAGGCCTCGTAAAAACTCGCCCCGAATGTGCGAAGCCGCCCGTGAAGGCGGCTGCGCACATCCTGAGCAGGCATGGCCGGACCGTCGAAAAATCCGACGGCGCCGGGCCATGGTCACGCCAGGTCGAAGCGATCCAGGTTCATCACCTTGGTCCATGCCGCCACGAAGTCGCGCACGAAGGCCGGTTGGGAATCACTGCAGGCATACACTTCGGCCAGGGCGCGCAACTGGGAGTTCGAGCCGAACACCAGATCGACCACGGTGCCGGTCCACTTCGGTTCGCCGCTGGTACGGTCGCGACCTTCCAGCACATTGTCAGAAGCGGCGGATTTTTGCCACTTGGTCCGCATGTCGAGCAGGTTGACGAAAAAGTCGTTGCTCAAGGTTCCCGGGCGATCGGTCAAGACACCGTGCTTGGAGCCATCAAAATTCGCGTCCAGCGCCCGCATGCCACCGATCAGTACCGTCATTTCCGGCGCCGTCAGATTCATCAATTGGGCGCGGTCGACCAGCAAGGCGGCCGCGCTTTGTTCGAGGCCCTTCTTGCAGTAGTTGCGGAACGCGTCGGCGACCGGTTCGAGGACCGCCGCCGATTCGACATCGGTCTGATCCTGCGATGCATCCATGCGACCCGGCGTGAATGGAACGTTGACCTGTTGGCCGGTTTTTTGCGCAGCAGCTTCAACTGCGGCGCAGCCACCCAGCACGATCAGGTCGGCCAGTGAAATCTTCTTGCCGCCGGTTTGGGCTGCATTGAATTTTTTCTGGATGGCTTCCAGGGCCGTGAGCACGGTGGCCAGTTTTGCCGGCTGGTTGACTTCCCAATCCTTTTGCGGCGACAGACGCAGACGGCCGCCGTTCGGCCCACCACGCTTGTCGCTGCCACGGAAACTCGCGGCAGCTGCCCAGGCGGTCGTCACCAGTTGTGACACCGACAGCGGCGACGCCAGGATTTCTGCCTTGAGGGCGGTGATGTCCCGTGCATCGACCAGGGCATGATCCACCGCTGGAATCGGGTCTTGCCACAACAGTGATTCGGCCGGCACCAGCTTGCCCAGATAGCGCGACTGCGGTCCCATGTCGCGATGGGTCAGCTTGTACCAGGCGCGGGCGAAGGCATCGGCGAATTCTTGCGGATTGGCCTGGAAATGACGCGAAATTTTTTCGTACGCAGGATCCATGCGCATGGCCATGTCGGCGGTCGACATCATCGGCGCGTGGCGCACCGATGGATCGTGGGCATCGGGTACGGTGTTCTTTGCCTCGCTGTTTTTTGGCGTCCACTGCTGCGCGCCGGCGGGACTCTTGGTCAGCTCCCAGTCGTACTTGAAGAGGATGTCGAAGTAATCGTTGTCCCACTTGATCGGGTTGGTGGTCCAAGCGCCTTCCAGCCCGCTGGTGATGGTGTGCGCGCCGAAGCCGCTGCCGTGCGAACTGATCCAGCCGAAGCCCTGGTCGGTGATCTCTGCGCCTTCGGGCTCGCGGCCGACGAACTGGCCCGGATCAGCGGCACCGTGCGCCTTGCCGAACGTGTGGCCGCCGGCGGTCAGCGCCACGGTTTCTTCATCGTTCATCGCCATGCGCGCGAAGGTATCGCGGATATCCCGCGCCGAGCCGAGCGGATCCGGAACGCCGTTCGGGCCCTCCGGATTCACATACACCAGACCCATCTGTACAGCGCCGAGATGGCCTTCGAGCTTGCGGTCGCCGGTGTAACGGGTGTCGCCCATCCACTCGGCCTCGGGGCCCCAGTAAATGTCTTCCTTTGGTTCCCACACATCCTCACGGCCACCGGCGAAACCGAAGGTCTTGAATCCCATCGATTCGAGAGCCACGTTGCCGGTCAGGATGAACAGGTCCGCCCACGAAATCTTGCGGCCGTATTTCTGCTTGATCGGCCACAGCAGGCGGCGCGCCTTGTCGAGGTTGCCATTGTCCGGCCAGCTGTTCAGGGGCGCAAAGCGTTGCGTACCCGAGGCGGAACCGCCGCGGCCGTCGCCCACGCGGTAGGTGCCGGCGCTGTGCCATGCCATGCGGATGAAGAACGGCCCGTAGTGACCATAGTCGGCCGGCCACCAGGCCTGGGAGTCGGTCATCAGGGTGTTGAGATCGGCAATGACGGCGTCGAGGTCGAGACTCTTGAATTCTTCGGCGTAGTTGAAGCCGGTTTCCATCGGATTGGAGAGCGTGGAGTGCTGATGCAGCACGCTCAGGTTGAGCTGCTCCGGCCACCAGTTGGCGTTAGTTCGGACTCTGGCGGGTGTGTGGCTGAGTGCGCCGCTTGCGAACGGGCATGCCGCTTGTTCTGACATTGTCATCTCCTTGGATCGTCCTGGTGTTTCGGAGCACCAGTATAGGACCGACCGACCCATAGGAGGATTAAATGTTTTGAATATAAATGATAGGTGCTGGCTATTGGTGTCCCGATCAATGGCTGATCTGTCCTGAGCGCGCGCACGGCGTGTTATCGTCGCCGCGAGCGGCGCGGGCGTAGCGCATGCCGCCGATTTCCGCCAATTTCCGCCGGGTCAAAACTTCCGCTGATTCCGCCCAACCTCTACACTGCATCAACACTGCGCCCGGACTTGTTCCGGCAGGCTGCGATCACTTGGTCATCCTGCTGGCAATCGCGCCGCGCAGTTGCGTTCAGAAAGGATTTGCCGTGGCTTATAAAACCATTCTCGTTCATGTCGACGACTCCCCGCACATGCCGGCGCGGGTCGGGATTGCGGCGGCCCTGGCAGTTGCGCAGGACGCGCACTTGGTCGGCGCGGCCATGACGGGTTTGTCGCGCTTCATCGAGCAGGCCGTTGCGGTCAATCCGTACGATCCGCACATCACGCCGTATCTCGACAAGCTCAATGCCAGTGCCGCCAGCGCCCTCGACCGCTTCGAGGAAGAGGCGCGCCGGCTCGGCGTCACGTCAGTCGAGCGGCGCCTGGTCGACGACGACGTCATCGGCGGAATCGCGCTGCAGGCCAGGTACTGCGATCTCGCCATCGTCGGGCAGCATGATCCGGACGAGCCGGTGCTCACGGGCGGTTCCGATTTCCCGGAATACGTCGCCATCAGTTCAGGCGCACCGGTGCTCATCGTGCCGTTTGCCGGCCGCTTTCCCAGGGTGGGCAGCCGGGTACTGATCGCCTGGAACGGCAGCCGGGAGGCCCGGCGCGCCGTGCAGGACGCATTGCCGATGCTGACGACGGCCGAACAGGTGGACGTTGCCATCTTCAATCCCGCTGAACGCCAGGATCTCTGCGGCGAGCAACCGGGCGCTGACATCCAGCAGTATTTGTCGCGACACGGCATCATGGCCGGTTTGCACATCGCGCAACTGCCGCATGGCGACGTTGACGATGCGCTGCTGTCGATGGCGGCGGACGTTTCCTCCGACCTGCTGGTGATGGGGTGTTACGGCCATTCACGCTTTCGCGAAATGCTGCTCGGTGGCGTGACGCGCGGCATCCTGGCATCGATGACGGTGCCGGTGTTCATGTCCCACTGAGCGCCCGCAGCGGCCAGTCTGCGCGGGGAAGTCGGGCATGCAGTGTTTTGAAGTAGAGTAACCTTCTGCTCTTATTCCAACTACCTGGCGCCGCACGCGTCACCCCATCGATGACCGCAGTTCCAGAACAACCGATCGACCTGCAGGCATGGGTCGGCAAGACCGAGACACTGCACGACCTCATCGATCCCCGCACCGCAGCCGCGCTGGCCGCCACGCTCGATCATGCCGCAGCGCCCGGCCCCGGCGCGCCGCTGCCGCCATTGTGGCACTGGACGTATTTCTGGTCGGTGGCGTCGCAGTCGCAGCTTGGCGCCGATGGGCATCCGGAACGCGGTGGCTTCCTGCCGCCGATCGCGCTGCCACGGCGAATGTGGGCCGGCGGGCGCTTCCGGTTCGATCGGCCGCTGAGGGTCGGTGCGCAGGCGTCCCGGACCTCGCGCATTTTGTCGGTGAGCAGCAAGAGCGGCAAGAGCGGCGAACTGGCGTTCGTCACGGTGCAACATGATGTCGCTTGCGAAGGCGTCTCGTGCTTCACTGAAGAACATGACATCGTCTACCGCAACATGCCGCCGTCTGGCAGCGTGGCGCCGACGCCACCGGCGGCTCCCACCAATGCCGCATGGGAGCAGCTCATCACGCCGGATCCTGTACTGCTGTTCCGCTATTCGGCCCTGACTTTCAATGGCCATCGGATCCACTATGACCGCAGTTACGTCACCCAGGTCGAGGGCTATCCTGGCCTCATCGTGCACGGCCCGCTGATCGCCACGCTGCTAATCGAGCTGTTGCGCAGGAACCTGCCGCAGGCGCAATTGGCGACATTTAGTTTTCGCGCCGTCAGCCCGCTCTTCGATACCGAATCATTCACCGTCTGCGGCACGCCGGATACCGATGGCAGCACCGTGCGCCTGTGGGCAAAGAATGCCCGCGGCGAACTGGCGATGCAGGCTGAAGCCACCCTTGCCCCAACCACCGTTTCAGGAGCCGCAGCATGAAGACCGCCCCCCTCGACCACCAGGACATCCGCGATGCGATCCGCGGCCTGTGCGCCGAATTCCCGGCCGAGTATTTCCGGAAAATCGACGAAGCGCGCGGCTATCCGGAAGCCTTCGTCGAAGCCCTGACCAAGGCCGGCTGGATGGCCGCACTGATTCCGACCGAATACGGCGGCTCGGGCCTCGGACTGACCGAAGCCTCGGTGATCATGGAAGAGATCAACCGCTGCGGTGGCAATTCCGGCGCCTGCCACGGACAGATGTACAACATGGGTACCCTGCTGCGGCATGGTTCGGCCGAACAGAAGAACCTGTACTTGCCGAAGATCGCCAGTGGCGAACTGCGCCTGCAATCGATGGCGGTCACCGAACCGACCACCGGCACCGACACCACCAAACTGAAAACCACGGCGCTCAGGCGCGGCGACAAGTACGTGATCAATGGCCAGAAAGTGTGGATCTCGCGCGTGCAGCATTCGGACCTGATGATCCTGCTGGCGCGCACCACGCCGCTGGCCGAGGTGAAGAAAAAATCGGAAGGCATGTCGGTCTTCATCGTCGACCTGCGTGAAGCGATCGGCAATGGCTTGACCGTGCGGCCGATCCTCAACATGGTCAACCATGAAACCAACGAACTGTTTTTCGAAAACCTGGAAATCCCGGCCGCCAACCTGATCGGCGAAGAAGGCAAGGGCTTCCGGTACATCCTCGATGGCTTGAATGCGGAGCGGGCCTTGATCGCCGCCGAATGCATCGGCGACGGTTACTGGTTCATCGACAAGGTCAGCAAATACGTGCGCGATCGCATCGTCTTCGACCGGCCGATCGGCCAGAACCAGGGCGTGCAATTTCCGATCGCACGCGCCTACGTCAACCTGGAAGCGGCCAACCTGATGCGCTACAAGGCGTGCGCGCTGTACGACGCGCACCAGCCGTGCGGCACCGAGGCCAACATGGCCAAGCTGCTGGCCGCCGATGCGTCGTGGGAAGCGGCCAACGTCTGCCTGCAGTACCACGGCGGTTTCGGTTTCGCCTGCGAATACGACATCGAGCGCAAGTTCCGCGAAACCCGGCTCTACCAGGTGGCGCCGATTTCGACCAACCTGATCCTGTCGTACGTGGCCGAACACGTGCTGGAGCTGCCACGCTCGTTTTAATCAAGGAAATTTCATGCGCCCACTCGATGGCATCACCGTCGTCACGCTCGAACATGCGATCGCGGCGCCCTTCTGCACCCGGCAACTGGCCGACCTCGGCGCCCGCGTGATCAAGGTGGAACGGCCGGGCGTGGGCGACTTCGCGCGCGCCTACGACGACCGGGCACGTGGCCTGTCGTCGCATTTCGTCTGGACCAACCGTTCCAAGGAAAGCCTGACCCTCGACGTCAAGCAGTCGCAGGCCACGACCATCCTGATGCAGTTGCTGGCCGACGCGGACGTGCTGGTACAGAACCTGGCGCCAGGTGCGGCAGCGCGCCTGGGCCTGTCCTACGACACCTTGAAGGAACGCTTCCCGCGGCTGGTGGTATGCGACATTTCCGGCTATGGCGCCGACGGTCCGTACCGCGACAAGAAAGCCTATGACCTGCTGATCCAGAGCGAGTCGGGCTTCCTGTCGACGACCGGATCGGCGGATGCGCCAGCCAAGGCCGGCATTTCGATTGCCGACATCGCTGCCGGCATGTACGCCTATACGAACATTCTGGCGGCGCTGATCCAGCGCGGCAAGACCGGCAAGGGCTGCAATGTCGACATATCGATGTTGGAGAGCATGGTCGAGTGGATGGGTTTTCCGCTGTATTACGCCATGGATGGCGCCTCGCCGCCGCCACGCGCCGGTGCGGCGCATGCCACCATCTATCCATACGGACCGTTCGCGGCCGGCGACGGCAAGACCGTGATGCTGGGACTGCAGAACGAGCGCGAATGGAACACCTTCTGCGGCAAGGTGCTGGAACAACCGGCGCTGGCGGCCGACGCTCGATTTTCCAGCAACGCTGCGCGCAACCAGAACCGGGAGCCGCTGCGCGCCATCATCCTGGAAGCATTTTCGCATCTGAGCGCCGATGGCGTGATCGCCCGCCTGGACGCCACCGGCATCGCCAACGCCCACATGAACGACATCCACGACCTGTGGCAGCACGCACAGCTGGCAGCGCGTGCGCGCTGGACCGACGTCGGTACGCCCGCCGGCCCCCTGCCCGCCCTCCTTCCGCCGGGTGTGCCGAATACCTGGACGGCGCGGATGGATCCGGTGCCGGCGCTGGGCGAACATACCGAGGCCATCCTGTCGGGCCTTGGTTACGATGCACAGGCGATCGCCGGCCTGCGCGCCCAACAAGTCATCTAACTTTTGCCATGACCATCGACCAAATTTCCAGCAACGCCGCCAGCACGACCCTCGCCAGCTTTGCCGCCAACCTGCGCTACGAGGACATACCGCCACCGGTGCTGGCACGCGCCGTCGACCTCTATGTGGACTGGTTCGGCTCTGCACTGGCCGGCAAGGGCGCGCGGCCGGTCGAATCGATCGATCGCTATGCGCGGTTGATGGGACCTGGTGATGGCGCAAGCGAAGTGCTGATATCGCGCCGCCGTACCACGCCGCTGTTCGCCGCCATGGTCAATGCCGCGTCGTCGCACAGTGCGGAACAGGATGACCTGCATAACAGTTCGGTGTTCCATCCGGCGACGGTGGTGTTCCCGGGTGCGCTGGCAGTCGCCCAGGCGCAGGGCAGCTCGGGACACGCATTCCTGACGGCGGTGGTGGCGGGTTACGAAGTCGGCATCCGGGTCGGCGAATTCCTCGGGCGTTCGCATTACACGATCTTTCATACGACGGCGACCGCCGGTACGCTGGCGGCGGCCGCGACGGTGGGCCACCTGCTGCGCCTGACGCCGGAACAGATGCTGCATGCCTTCGGTTCGGCCGGCACCCAGGCCGCCGGGCTGTGGGAATTCCTGCGCGACGCCGCTGACTCCAAGCAGCTGCATACCGCGCATGCGGTCTCTGCCGGCCTGACATCCGCTTATCTGGCGCAGGATGGTTTTACCGGCGCCCGGCAGATCCTGGAAGGTGCGCAGGGCATGGGCGTTGGCATGTCGACCGACGCCGACCTGGCACGCCTGACCGATCGCCTGGGCCAGCGCTGGGCATTGGCGGAGACTTCGTTCAAGTTCCACGCCTGCTGCCGGCACACGCATCCCGCCGCCGATGCGCTGCTGCAGGTGGTCAGCGCGCATCAGCTGACGCCGGAGCAGATCGTGCGCGTCACGGCCCGCGTGCATAAAGGGGCGATCGACGTGCTCGGTCCGGTGGTCGATCCGCAGACGGTGCATCAGGCAAAATTCTCGATGGGGACGGTGCTGGGGTTGATCGCGCAATTCCATCGTGCCGGACTGGATGAGTTCGACCGGTATTTTGAGGATCCGCGCATCGTGGCGTTTCGCCGGAAGGTGCAGATGGTGCTGGAGCCCGAAGTCGATCAGGCCTATCCGGCGCGCTGGCTGGGGCGTGTCACGGTCGAGACCGTCGATGGTCGCGTCCTGCAGGGGATCGTCGACGAACCCAAGGGCGACCCGGGCAATACGCTCTCGCGCGCCGAACTCGATGCCAAGGCAATGCAACTGGCAGGCTATCGCGGCGGCGCCACGGCTGCTGAAATGCGCGACGTGCTCGCGCAATTGTGGCAAATCGCCGATGCCGGCACGCTCGGCCACTATCTCGCCTGAATAAGCCCCATGACCATTGCCACGCATCGCTCCTACCTGTTCGTTCCCGGCAATCGGCCCGAGCGCTTCGACAAGGCCTGCGCCACCGCTGCCCATGTGGTCATCATCGACTTGGAAGACGCCGTGCCGGCCGCTGAAAAAGATGCCGCTCGTACCGCGACAAAGGCCTGGCTGCACGCCGATCGACCCGTCATCGTGCGCATCAACGGCGCCGAAACGGCGTGGTTCGCCGACGACCTGGCGCTGTGTGCGCTGCCCGGCGTGGCCGGCATCATTTTGCCGAAAGCCGAGCGCGTCGAGCAAATCGCGCTGGTGGCGCAAGCCGGCGCCGGCGCTATCCTGCCGCTGATCGAAAGCGCCATCGGTTTTCAGCATGCCGAAGTTCTGGCGGGCTGCCCGCAGGTGCTGCGCCTGGTGTTCGGCACGATCGATTTCCGGCTCGACCTGGGGATCGACGGGGAGCGCGATGAACTGCTGTATTTTCGCTCGCAGCTGGTGCTGGTCTCGAAGCTGGCCGGACTGCAGCCGCCGGTCGATGGCGTGACGCTGGCGATCGACGATGCGGCCGCTATCGACGACGATACGCGATATGGCCGGCGTATCGGTTTCGGCGCCAAGCTGTGCATTCATCCGCTGCAGGTGGCAGCCGTCAATGCGGCGTTCCTGCCGAGCGCGGCCGAACTGGCGTGGGCACGGCGGGTCGTGGCGGCAGCCGATGCATCGCACGGCGCGGCGGTGGCATTGGATGGCAAGATGATCGACCGTCCCGTCATCCTGCAGGCGCGGCAGACGATCGCCGATGCGGCGGCAGGCCGTACGGTAACCTGACTTGACAAGCTGCCACAGGCTGATGACACTTGCTTGAAACGGAACGTCAGATTCACATTCGAGCTTCATATTGCTAGTTGCTAGTTGCTAGTCGCTAGTCGCTAGTTGCAGCCATCATAAATTGCGAGGCCGGCCGCCCGGTACGGCATCGCGCAACACGGAGACCGCAATGAAAATATTCAAGCACCTGACAGTCCTCCTCGCAATATCCTGCGCTTCGATTACCACCGGTGGCGCGCTGGCGCAGACACCGATCGTCATCAAGTTCAGTCACGTGGTGGCGAACGACACGCCGAAGGGCCGCGGCGCGCAGCGCTTCAAGGAACTGGCGGAGAAAGCCACCGACGGTCGCGTCAAGGTCGAAATCTATCCGAACAGTACGCTCTACAAGGACAAGGAAGAACTCGAAGCCCTGCAACTGGGCGCGGTGCAGATGCTGGCGCCATCCTTGTCGAAATTCGGCCCACTCGGCGTGAAGGAATTCGAGGTCTACGACATTCCGTACATCTTCCCGAACAAGTCGGTTCTGCATGCGGTCAACGATGGACCAATCGGCAAGAGCCTGTTCAAAAAGCTGGAGCCGACCGGCATCACCGGACTGGCATTCTGGGACAACGGCTTCAAGGAAATGACGGCCAACAAGCCGCTCAAGACACCGGACGATTTCAAGGGCCTGAAGTTGCGCATCCAGTCATCCAAGGTGCTCGACGCACAGATGCGCTCGCTGGGCGCCAATCCGCAGATGCTGTCGTTCTCCGAGGTGTACCAGGCGATGCAGACCGGTGTGGTCGACGGCTCCGAAAACACACCCTCGAACATCTTCACCCAGAAGCACCATGAAGTGCAGAAGTACCTGACCGTCTCCG
>JAYUWF010000306.1:0-3949 GCA_043753685.1 Herminiimonas sp. | reverse complement strand
GGCTTGAGAAGCTGGCGCGCAAGGAATGGACCGTCTGATTCCTGCTCCTGAGATCGCGCCCCTCGACGTGATCACAGGCTACCTGCGCCTTACATGTTCGGATAATTCGGTCCGCCGCCACCCTCGGGCGTAACCCACACGATGTTCTGCGTCGGGTCCTTGATGTCGCAGGTCTTGCAATGCACGCAGTTCTGCGCATTGATCTGCAGGCGGTCCGCGCCTGCGTCAGTCTTCACGTATTCGTATACTCCGGCCGGGCAGTAGCGCGCTTCGGGCCCTGCGTAGCGCGCCAGGTTGATCTGCACCGGCACGCTGTTGTCCTTAAGCGTCAGGTGGATCGGCTGATCTTCGGCGTGATTCGTGTTCGAGATGAAGACCGACGACAACCGGTCGAAGGTGATCTTGCCATCCGGGCGCGGATAGCTGATCGGCTTGAAATCGGCAGCCGGTTTCAGGCATTCGTGATCGGCATGCGTGTGATGCAGCGTCCACGGCGCCTTGCCGCGAAACACTACCTGGTCGATGCCGACCATCAGCGTGCCGGTGTACAGACCCTTGCTCATGAATGGCTTGAAGTTGCGCGCCTTGTGCAGTTCTTCATGCAGCCATGATTTTTCAAAGGCTTCGCTGTAGGCCACCAGTTCATCGTGCTGGCGCTCGGCGCCCAGGGCGTCGAAGGCAGCATCGGCGGCCAGCATGCCGGTCTTGATGGCCGCATGGCTGCCCTTGATGCGGCTGGCGTTCAGAAAGCCGGCGTCGCAGCCGATCAGGGCGCCACCCTTGAAGGTCAGCTTGGGCAACGATTGCAGGCCACCGGCAGTGATCGCGCGCGCGCCGTAGGAAATGCGCTTGGCGTTTTCAAAGAATGGGCGGATCGCCGGATGGGTCTTGTAACGCTGGAATTCCTCGTAAGGCGACAGGTACGGGTTTTCGTACCCTAGGCCGACCACGTACCCGACCGCCACCTGGTTGTTTTCCAGGTGATACAGGAACGACCCGCCATAGGTGCTGGTGTCGAGCGGCCAGCCGGCGGTATGGATCACCAGGCCGGGTTTGTGCATCTTCGGATCGATTTCCCACAGTTCCTTGATGCCGATGCCGTAGGTCTGCGGATCGCGGCCGCGGTTGAGATCGAATCTCTGCATCAATTGCTTGCCGAGATGACCGCGGGCGCCTTCGGCGAACAACGTGTATTTCGCATGCAGTTCCATCCCGAGCTGGAAGGCAGCAGTCGGCACGCCATGGCGGTCGACACCCATGTTGCCGGTCGCAACGCCCTTGACCGAGCCATCGTCGTTGTAGAGAATCTCGGCGGCTGGAAATCCCGGGAAAATTTCCACGCCCAGAGATTCCGCCTGCTGACCCAGCCAGCGCACGACGTTGGCCAGCGAGATCACGTAATTGCCGTGATTCTGGAAGCAGGCCGGCAGCATCCAGCCCGGCGTCTTGTAGGCCTTGGTCTCGGTCAGGAACAGGAAACGGTCTTCGCTGACTTCGACGTTCAAGGGTGCGCCCAGCTCTTTCCAGTTCGGGAACAGCTCGGTCAAAGCCTGAGGGTCCATTACCGCGCCCGACAGGATGTGGGCGCCGATTTCGCCGCCTTTTTCCAGCACGCAAACGGTGACTTCCGTGCCCTGTTCGGCGGCGCGCTGCTTCAGACGGATCGCTGCCGACAGTCCGGCCGGACCGCCGCCCACCACCACGACATCGTATTCCATCGCTTCACGCGGACCATACTGTTCCAGCAGGCTTGGGGTAGAGCTTGAGGTCACGCTTGAATCCGGGCTTTGGGCCATGGGTCACCACCATTTTTAAAATTATCGAACGAGTGTTCTTATTGTCGTAGATTTTGCCTAAGATTGCTAGTCAACACACTCTAAACTTGGGCTTTCATGTAATCATGCCTGCTGATCGCAGGCCGAACGTGCGCCACGCGGCCTGCCAATAAAAATAGTAACCAGGGGAACCGAATGGGTATCGAAGTCAATTTTGAAGGAAAGATCGCACTGATCACTGGCGCCTCCAGCGGTTTGGGCGCGCGCTTCGCCAAAGTGCTCGCGCAAGCAGGCGCGCAAGTCATCCTGGCATCGCGGCGCACCGAGCGCTTGAAGGAATTGCGCGCCGAGATCGAAGCCGAAGGCGGCGCCGCCCACGTGGTGCAACTCGACGTCACCGATTACGCCAGCATCAAGTCCGCGATTGCGCATGCGGAAACCGAAGCCGGGCCGATCGACATCCTGGTCAACAATTCCGGCGTTTCGACCACCCAGCGGCTGGTAGATGTCACGCCCGACGATTACGCCTACGTGATGGATACCAACCAGCGTGGCGCGTTTTTCGTCGCGCAGGAAACTGCCAAGCGCATGATCGCGCGCTCGAAGGGCGATCCAAAACTGCAGCACCGCATCATCAACATCGCATCCGTTGCCGGCCTGCGGGTGCTGCCGCAGATCGGGATTTATTGCATGAGCAAGGCCGCCGTGATCCACATGACGAAATCGATGGCGGTCGAATGGGGCAAGTATGGCATCAACGTCAATGCCATCTGCCCTGGTTACATCAGCACCGAGATCAATGCCGAACATTTCGAAACCGAGCAGGGCAAGAATCTGGTCAACATGTTGCCACGCAAACGCGTCGGCAAACCGGAGTACCTCGACGGCTTGCTGCTGCTGCTGGCATCGGAAGAGTCGCAGTTCATCAACGGCACGATCGTGACTGCCGACGACGGCATGAGCGCCTACTGATGCGGCAAGCAGGAAGCGCATTGCCGATGCAGCGGCATCCGGAGCACCGGTGCGGCGGGAGTCGTCGATGAGTGAGAAACGCCTGGTGCATCGCCTGCGCATGCCGATCCGCTGGGGCGACATGGATGCGATGGGTCACGTCAACAACACCGTGTATTTCCGGTATTTCGAGCAGGCGCGCATCGACTGGTTCGTCGAACTGGGCACGCCGGCCGATCCGGTCCACGAATACGGGCCCGTAATCGTCAACGCGCATTGTGCATTTCTGCGCCAGTTGCGCTATCCGGGCGAAATCGAAGTGTCGACCTATGTCGGCAAGATCGGCAATTCGAGCTTCGAAACCATCCAGGAAATCAGCCGTGTCGATCAACCGGAGGTGATTGCCGCCAGCGGTGGCGCGAAGGTCGTGTGGATCGATTACAAGCGTGAGAAATCGGTGGTCTTGCCGGACGCGTTGCGCAATCGGCTCATGGGTGCGGATGACCCTGCCGACGCGAGCCGTTAAAATAGGCGATAAATGTACACGCTCCATGACTGGCCGGGGACGCACTGCCGTCCAGCCGGCGCCGGATGAATTTCGAATTTCATTTCAAAAAAAACGGAAGAGGACAAAATGAAAAAAGTGTATCCCGACGCCGCATCGGCGCTGGCCGGTGTCGTCAAGGATGGGCAGACGATTGCCGTCGGCGGCTTTGGACTGTGCGGTATTCCCGAGGCATTGATCGCTGCGCTGCGTGACTCCGGCGTGCAGAATCTGACGGCGATTTCGAACAACGCCGGTGTCGACGGTTTCGGCCTCGGCCTCTTGCTCGGCACCCGGCAAATCAAGAAAATGATTGCGTCCTACGTCGGCGAAAACAAGGAGTTCGAACGCCAGTATCTGGCCGGCGAACTGGAACTCGAATTCACGCCGCAGGGCACACTGGCCGAGAAACTGCGCGCAGGCGGCGCTGGTATTCCGGCCTTCTTTACCAAGACCGGTGTCGGCACCATCGTCGCCGAAGGCAAGGACATCCGCGAGTTCGATGGCGAGCAATATGTCATGGAGCGTTCGCTGGTGCCGGACGTGTCACTGGTCAAGGCGTACATGGCCGACAAGGCCGGCAACCTGGTCTATAACAAGACTGCCCGCAACTTCAACCCGAACGTCGCCATGGCCGGCAAGATCACCATCGTCGAAGTGGAAAAACTGGTCGAAGTGG